>JAIXSD010000162.1 GCA_027484885.1 Rubrivivax sp. | reverse complement strand
GGCGAACAAGCCCAGTCGCAGTGGGCGGCCGAGCGCCGCATCGTCGAGGAGGCCGAGGCCTTGCGGGTGCAGCAGGTCGAGCAGGCCGCGCGCGAGCAGCGCGAGCGCATCCTGCAGGAGGTGGCGGCCTTGCCTGGCCTGCCCGGCGTCTACCGCTATTTCGATGCCCAGGATCAGGTGCTCTACGTCGGCAAGGCCAAGCATCTGAAGAAGCGGGTCAGCAGCTACTTCCAGAAGGACCATGGCGGCACCCGCATCGGCATGATGGTGGCGCGCATCGCGCGGCTGGAGACCACGGTGGTGCGCACCGAGTCCGAGGCGCTGCTGCTGGAAAACAATCTGATCAAGGCGCTGAACCCCAAGTTCAACATCCTGTTCCGCGACGACAAGAGCTACCCCTACCTCAAGCTCAGCGGCCATGAGTTCCCCCGCATCAGCTACTACCGAGGCGCGGTGGACCGGCGCCACCGCTACTTCGGGCCCTTCCCGAGCGGCTGGGCGGTCAAGGAATCGATCCAGCTGATTCAAAAAGTCTTCAAGCTGCGCACCTGCGAGGACACGGTCTTCAACAACCGCTCGCGGCCCTGCCTGCTCTACCAGATCCGCCGCTGTTCCGGCCCCTGCGTGCCTGAAGGGCAGGGCGCGGACTACGGCCGCAATGTCAGCAACGCCGAGCGCTTTTTGCTGGGCGAGACGCAAGAGGTGATGGACGGCCTGCAGGCGCAGATGATGGCCTACTCGGATGCCTTGCAGTTCGAGCTGGCGGCCGAGGTGCGAAATCAGATCCAGGCCCTGGCGCGGGTGCTGCAGCAGCAGTCGGTGGACGAGAACAGCGCCACCGGGCGCGACCGCGATGTCGACATCCTGGCGGCCAAGGTGCAAGGCGGCCGCGCCTGCGTCAACCTGGCCATGGTGCGGGGTGGTCGTCATCTGGGGGACCGCGCCTTTTTCCCGCGCCATGTCGAGGAGGCCACCGCGGTGTCGCTTGGCGATGACGAGCAGCTCAGCGCCTACTCGCCCGAGCGCCAGGTGCTGGAGGCCTTCATGGCCCAGCATTACCTCGATGCCCATGTGCCCTCGCTGATCGTGCTCAGCGAAGCGGTGGACGAATCCTTGTCCGAGGCCTTGAGCGAGCAGGCCGGCTACAAGGTCACGACCCAGGCCCAGCCGCGCGGCCAGCGCCGCATCTGGCAGGAGATGTGCGTCAAGGGCGCCGAGCTGGCGCTGGCGCGCTTGCTGGCCGAAGAGGGCTCGCAGCAGGCGCGCACCCGCGCCCTGGTCGAGGCGCTGGATCTGCAGGTGCAGGAGCTGGATGCTTTCCGCATCGAGTGCTTCGACATCAGCCACACGGCGGGCGAGGCGACCATGGCCTCCTGCGTGGTCTTCGATGCGCACCAGATGCAGAGCAGCCAGTACCGCCGCTACAACATCGAGGGCATCACCGGCGGCGACGATTACGCCGCCATGCGCCAGGTGCTGACGCGGCGCTACAGCAAGCTGGCCGAGGCGGCGCAGCTGGGCACCGGCCGCCTGCCGGACCTGGTGCTGGTGGACGGTGGCCGAGGTCAGGTGTCCATGGCACGCGAGGTGTTCGAAGAGCTGGGCTTGGACCTGAGCCTGATCGTGGGCGTGGAAAAGGGCGAGGGCCGCAAGGTCGGCCTGGAAGAATTGGTCTTTGCCGACGGCCGGCCCAAGGTCTACTTGGGCCGCGATTCGGCCGCCCTGATGCTGGTGGCGCAGATCCGCGACGAGGCCCACCGCTTTGCCATCACCGGCATGCGCGCCAAGCGCGCGGCGGTGCGCACGGGCGGCTCCAAGCTGGAAGATGTGGCCGGCATCGGCCCGAAAAAACGTGCCCAGCTGCTGCAACGCTTTGGTGGTGTGCGCGGCGTGGCGGCGGCGAGTGTGGATGAGATTGCCAGTGTCAAAGGCATTTCCAAGGAACTGGCAGAGGAGATTTATCGTGTCTTGCATTGAACAACATCGGGGCGCTGCGCCGCGCAAGGCGGTGTCGTCGTCTGCGGCCCTCAGCCCCCGGGCCGGCCGCAGCGGTCTGGGCTTGATCGCCGTGCTGGCGGGCCTGGTGGCCGGCTGCAGTAGCGGCCCGCGTGCGCCCGCACCCTCCAGCAGCCAGCCCAGTGCGCCCGCCGCCGCGCCGGCTCAGCCTGCTTCGCCCAGCGCACCGGCGCAGCCCGCGCCGCCGACCGAGAGTGCCAAGCCTGCCTTGCCGCCGCCAGCACCGGTGCGCAGCCATGACGAACTGCGCAAGCAGGCCGCGCAGCGACTGGTCGCCGCCAACCCGCACATGACCTATATGGGCCAGGTGCCGCCCGTGCTGCTGGCCATTCCCGTGCTGGAGGTGGAGCTCAACCGTGACGGCCACATCAAGCGCATCCATGTGCTGCGCCGCCCCGGCCAGGCGCCGGACACGGTGCAGCTGGCCATCGATGCACTGCACCGCGCGGCGCCTTTTGGCAATGTCTCGCGCATGCCCGAGCCCTGGAAGTTCAGCGAGACTTTTTTGTTCAACGACGATCGCCACTTCAAGCCCCGCACCCTGGACTGAGGCCCAGTGCTCGAACCCAGCCCGCCGAGGCAATAAAGCCACAGTTGGCGGGTGCCGGGCGCCCATCTGAGCCCGATGTGGGCCGCTTTGCCCGCTCTTGGTGCAAAAGCCCTGAATTGCCCGGCGGCGCCGGTCTTTGTTTGGGCACAATGCCGGCATGTTCTTCACCCTGCCAACCCTGTTCACTTGGGCCCGCATCGTCGCCATTCCGCTGGTGGTCGGTGTTTTCTATCTGGACCTGAGCAAAGACAGCCAAAACTTCTTCGCAACCGCCTTGTTCATCCTGGTGGCCCTGACCGACTGGCTGGATGGCTACCTGGCCCGCAAGCTCAACCAGACCTCGGCCTTCGGCGCCTTTCTGGACCCGGTGGCGGACAAGATGCTGGTCTGTGCGGCGCTGCTGATCCTGCTGGAGCTCGGCCGGGTCAACGCCTTGGTGGCCCTGGTCATCATCGGTCGCGAGATCGCCATCTCGGCCCTGCGTGAATGGATGGCGCAGATTGGCGCCTCCGGCAGCGTGGCCGTGCACATGGTGGGCAAGCTCAAGACCACGGCGCAGATGATTGCGATCCCCTTCCTGCTCTTCGACGGTGTGCTGTTCGGCGTGCTGCCGACCCGGCCCTGGGGTACCTGGCTGCTGCTGGCCGCTGTGGTGCTGACCATCTGGTCGATGGTGTACTACCTGCAAAAAGCCCTGCCCGAGATTCGCGCCAAGGCGCGCTGATTTCGGCTCAAGTGCCGTCGCGCGTCTTGTGCGCTGCGATGCGCGCCAGGTGCTCAAGCTGTCAGCAACTGCTGCATTTGTATCGGGGCTTTTCCCGGTCGGGCGGGCTCGCTGAATGCGCTTAGAATCCGCTTCCCCGCGAGTTTTAGCGTCCGCTGGGTCTGGCGGAAACGCCGGCTTGAGGCGCGAGAAGTCAGGGCCAGATTCGCTGTGCGGACGCATTTCCTTTTGAGGGGATCCAATTGAACAAGTCTGATCTGATCGAGCACATCGCCGTGCAGGCCGACATTTCCAAAGCGGCTGCTGGCCGTGCCTTGGAAGCGGTCATCGGTGGTGTCAAGGCGACGCTGAAGAAGAACGGTTCCGTTTCTCTGGTAGGCTTCGGCACCTTCAGCGTGACCAAGCGCGCTGCGCGTGCAGGGCGCAACCCCCGCACCGGCGATGCGATCAAGATCAAGTCTGCCAAAGTGCCGAAGTTCCGGCCCGGCAAGGCGCTCAAAGACGCGGTCAACTGAAGTTCGGCGTCAGCCTCGTTTTGAAGTTTTGAATTCGTCGTAGTTGTTGGTTGATCCGGTTTCCCCGGGTGCTTAGCTCAGTTGGTAGAGCGTCGCCTTTACACGGCGCAGGTCGGCGGTTCGAGCCCGTCAGCACCCACCAGTATTGCCCCAGTCCGACACTCTGTCTGGACGTGGGCCTTGGCTAGAAGAAGGCCATCCCACGCAAAGGCGAACTCCGGTTCGCCTTTGTCGTGTCTGCATGTCTGAGGTTTCGATGTTTGATTTCGTCCGTAAGCACAACCGCCTGTTTCAGCTGCTCCTGCTGATCCTCATCCTCCCGTCATTCGCCCTGGTTGGGATTGAGGGCTATACCAGCTTCATGGATGGTGCCAACAAGAGCGTGGCCACCGTGGCCGGTCAAAAAATCACTCAGGCCGAGTGGGATGCCGCCCAGCGCGAGCAGGCCGATCGCCTGCGCCGCCAGATGCCCAATGTCGACCCCAAGCTGCTGGATTCGCCGGAAGCCCGACGCGAAGCCCTGGATGGCCTGGTGCGCGAGCGTGTGCTGCAAGCAGCCGCCAAGGACCAGCATCTTTTCGTCAGCGATGAGCGCCTGCAGGCCTTGTTCATGAACGATCCTCAGTTCGCTTTCCTGCGCAACCCGGATGGCAGCCTCAACAAGTCCTTGCTCGCCGCGCAAGGCATGAGCTCGCAGATGTTTGTCGAGCGCTTGCGTCAAGACCTGACCCTGCGTCAGGTGTCTGCTGGCTTGATGAGCTCGGGCCTGGCTAACAGCGCCAATGCCGGCGTGGCTTTTGATGCCCTGCTGCAGCAGCGCGAAGTGCAGCTGCAGCGCTTCAAGGCTCAGGACTACGCCGCCGCCATTTCGCCCAGCGATGCGGAGCTGGAAGCTTTCTACAAAGACCCGAAGAACGCCCAGCAGTTCCAGGTCGCCGAGAACGCGCAGATCCAGTACCTGGTGCTGGACTTGGAAGCGCTGAAGTCGGGCGTCAGCTTTTCGGAAGAAGACCTGCGCAAGTACTACAACGAGAACGCCTCGCGTTACACCGTGGCCGAAGAGCGCCGTGCCAGCCACATCCTGATCAAGGCCGACAAGGACAGCAAGCCGGAAGAGCGCGCCAAGGCCAAGGCCAAGGCGGAAGAGCTGCTGGCGCAAGCGCGCAAGAACCCGGCTCAGTTCGCCGAGCTGGCGCGCAAGAACTCGCAAGACGAAGGCTCGGCCGTCAATGGCGGCGATCTCGATTTCTTCGGCCGCGGCGCGATGGTCAAGCCGTTCGAAGATGCGGCTTATGCGCTCAAGCAAGGTGAGATCAGCCCCCTGGTGGAGTCCGAGTTCGGTTACCACATCATTCAACTGACCGGCGTGCGCGGCGGCGAGAAGAAGAGCTTCGAATCCCTGCGCGCCGAGATTGAAGCCGAAGTGCGCAAGCAACTGGCACAAAAGCGATTCACCGAAGTGGCCGAGCAGTTCAGCAACGGTGTCTACGAGCAGTCCGACAGCCTGCAGCCCGTGGCCGACAAGCTCAAGCTCTCTGTCTTGAATGCCACCGTGCAGCGCAAGCCTGCTCCCGGAGCCACCGGCCCGCTGGCTTCGCCCAAGCTGCTGGAAGCCGTGTTCAGCGACGACTCGCTGCGCAACAAGCGCAACACCGAGGCTGTTGAGGCCGCCCCGAATCAGCTGGTCGCCGCCCGCGTGGTGCAGCACAACCCGGCGCACCTGCTGCCGCTGGCGCAAGTGAAGGACACGGTCAAGACTCAACTGGTTCGTCAGCTGGCCACGGCACAAGCCGTCAAGGCGGGCACGGCCCGCGTGGCCGAGCTGCAAAAGGCTGGCGTTGCGGATGCCACGGGTCTGGAGGCGCCGGTGCTGGTGTCGCGTGCGCTGCCGCGCGATCTGTCGCGCAAGGTGCTGGAAGGCATCCTGTCGGCCGATGTCAGCAAGCTGCCGGCTGTGGTCGGCGTCGACGCCGGCGATGGCAGCTTTGTGCTGGCGCGCATCAACAAGGTGGTGGCTCGCGATCCGGCTGTGGTGGATGCCAAACGCGCCGCCACGCAGTACGCCCAAGCTTGGTCGGCCGTGGAAGCGCAAGCCTATTCCAACGCGCTGAAGACCCGCTACAAGGCCGTGGTCAAGGCGCCGGCAGCCGCGGCCTCGTCCGCTGCACCGTAATCCCCGGGCCAGTTCGCAGCTGCCGCTCGGCCTTGCCGGCCGGCAGGCGGGCTGCGTAGGTTTGGCACAGGCACTGACGTCAGTCGGGCCAGCCAAGCCCGCAGCAAACGCAGATCGATTCGGGTTTCAGCAGTTTTTTCAAGAAGACTTGCGCTGACATCGAATTCCGGTCTATAATCTTTGTCTCGACGGTGGTTGTAGCTCAGTTGGTAGAGTCCAGGATTGTGATTCCTGTTGTCGTGGGTTCGAGTCCCATCAGCCACCCCAAAACATGAAAACCCTCAAGCGTAAAGCTTGAGGGTTTTTTCATTTCTGGCCTGCGATTTCAATCGGGGCCTCGTCGCTAGGGCCGTGGCCTGTTTCAGCGCTCCGCGCCTATCGGCGGCGCTTTCGCACCCAGCGGCGCAACAAGCCGGCAGCCAGGGCCAGCAGCAGGATGCCGCCGAGCAGCCCCATCACATCGTGGAGTTGCGCACTCTGCCAGGCGCGGATCAGCGCTTCCATGAAGAAGGCCAGAGCCAGCGTGGCCGGCAGCATGCCGATCAAGGTGCCGAGCAGCATGTGCTGCAAGCGGATGTGGCTGGCGCCCGCGACCATATTGACCAGCGCAAAAGGTGCAATCGGCAGCCAGCGGATCAGCACCACCGCGACCAGTCCGCGTGCCGCCAAGGCCTGGCTGATGGCCTGCAAGCGCGGCCCGGCCAGGGCTTGCAAGGCACCATGGCCCAGCCAATGGCCGATGCCATGGCTCAGGCCGGCTGCCAGTACGCCGGAGACCAAAGTGCAGGCCATGCCTTGGGCCGGCCCGAGGGCGGCGAGCGCCAGCACCGTCATCAGCATCAGGGGCACGGCCAGCACCAGAGCCAGGGTCATCAGGCCGACGACGCCCAGCGGCCCCAAGCGCTGCCCAAGCGCTTGCAGCTGCGGCAGCAGCACATCGGCCTGCAGCTGCTCGCGCCAGCTGCCCTGGCTCCAGAGCAGGCTCAAGCCCAGAAGCAGGGCCAACACAAGAAAGAGGCCGCGCAGCTTGCGTCGCAGCCGGCGATGGGCGAGCCGACCGGGGCTGTGGTCGTCCTCAGCGGGGCCGTGTGAATGAGGCGTCATGCGCGCTCAGTGTGCCCCATGAACTGTGACAAAGCCTGGGCCAGTTCGTCGACATGGGCGGGCTCGAAGATCGAGCCATGGGTGCCAGCAATCTGGCGGCGTTGCAGCTGATGCGGCATTAGCCGCTGCCAGCCCTGGAAGAGCAGGCGCTGCCAGCGTGCCAGGCCCGCCGATTGCAGCAGCAGCACTGGGCCGTCGAACGCGCGGCAGCGGTGACCGCGCAGCGCCTGCACCTGGCTGACCAGACCGGGGTCGCTGAACATCGCACCCAGGCGCCGGCCGTTGAGGCTGAGGTCTTGCACGTGCAGCTTGCGCACCAGCCAGCCCAGGGTGCGCCAGGAGGCCGTGCCGCCCAGCACCGCCTCAGGATGGATGCTGTCGAGCAAGGCCAGGCCAGCAGGTGCCTGGCCCTGGGCCTGCAGCGCCACGGCTGTGGCCAGGGCACTCACGCCGCCGACCGAAAAGCCGGCCAGCCAGAAGGGCAGGCCGGTGTCTCGCGCAGCCGCCACCGCCTCGGCATAGAGCGCGGCCAGTTGTTCCAGGCTGCGCGCGCCGGGGTCGAGTGGCGGTTGTAGCATGAAGAGCTGCAGTCCCGCGGGCAGCGCCTCGGCCAGTTGCTGCAAGCGCATCACATCGCCATGGCCCGACGCTGCCGCAAACAGCTGTGCCTGCAGCGGCTGGCGCTGCCCATGGCCAGGGCCGCGCGCCGGCAAGGCGCGCAACAGCCCCGTATGGACCTGCGGTTCTTGCAGAGCGCGCGCCAGCAGCGCGATGCTGGGATGGTCTTGCAGCAGTTGCAGGGGCAGGCGTTGGCCCATCTCGTCCTCCAGGCTGGCCAGGATGCCGAGCGCGGCCAGCGAGTCGCCGCCGAGGGTGAAGAAGTCGGCGTCCAGGTCCAGATGCTGGCCGCGCCCGGCGGCCTCCTGTGCCGCGGCGGGCAGGGCCTCGCTCCACAGGCTCAGCAGGCGCTGTTCCAGTGCAGTCTTGGGCGCGCGCGGCGGGGCGCCAGCTGCAGCGCAATTGCGTTGGGGCAGGGCCACGGTCAGGGCGCTGGCCAGCACCTTGCCCTGGGCATTCACGGGCAGCTCGGGCAGCAGCGTGATGCCGCCGGGCCGCATGGCCTCGGGCAGGCTCAGCCGCAGGCCGTTTCGCACGGTGGCCAGGTCGTCCTCTCGCAATTCGGGCCCGGCCAGCCAGGCGTGCAGGTGGGGCGGGCC
>JAIXSD010000595.1 GCA_027484885.1 Rubrivivax sp. | reverse complement strand
GCCCTGGCCCGCAGGCGCACGCAGGGCCGTGTGCAGCACGGCGCGGCCCTCGGTCAGGTTGACCGGCGCGCCGGCCAGCAGCGCATCGCGTTGAGCCTCCAGGCCGCAATCGCGCGCCAGCTGCAGCAGCAGCTGCAGGGTGGGCGTGTCGATGCGGTTCTTGGAGAGATCGGCAAACACCTCGGGTGCTTGCAGCGACCAGGTTTCGAAACGCGCCGGCTCGGCCGCAAAGGCCTGGCGCAGATCGAAATGCTGGCCGCTCGCCTGATAACGCTCAGTCAGAGCGGCCCAGGCCGGGCTTTGGTCACAACGCAGATGCGGTGCTAGGGACATCTTCAACTCGCGATCATCTGATCCAGTTTGGCCGAGTCAATGGCAAACAGGCGGATGCCTTCGGCCAGCTTCTCGGTGGCCATGGCATCCTGGTTGAGGGCAAAGCGGAAACCCGCTTCATCGTAGGAAACAGCAGCAATGTCGGCGGCGCGTGCAGCCTCGGCATCCAGGGCGCGCGGCAGCGGCGCTTCCAGGGCCTGGAGCTGGCTCAGCAGATCAGGGCTGATGGTCAGCAGATCGCAGCCAGCCAGGGCCTGGATCTGGCCCACATTGCGGAAGCTCGCACCCATGACCTCGGTCTGGATGCCGTGCTTCTTGAAATAGTTGTAGATCTGCGCCACCGACTTGACGCCCGGATCGTTGGCACCGGCCTGAGCGGCCTCGTCCCAGGCGGCACCGGCGCTCTTCTTGTACCAGTCGTAAATGCGGCCAACGAAAGGCGAGATCAGCTGGATGCCGGCCGCGCCGCAGGCCACGGCCTGGCAGAAGGAGAACAGCAGGGTCAGATTGCAGTGGATGCCTTCGCGCTCCAGCTCGGCGGCGGCCTGGATGCCTTCCCAGGTGGCGGCGATCTTGATCAGCACGCGCTCGCGGCCGATGCCGGCGGCTTCGTACAAGGCCATGATGCGGCGCGCGCGGGCCACGGTGGCGGCGCGGTCAAAGCTCAGGCGGGCATCGACTTCGGTCGACACACGGCCCGGCACGACCTTGAGGATTTCCAGACCGAAGCGCACCAGCACCTGGTCGACGATCTCGTCCAGCGACTTGCCCTGATGGGCGGCCACGGTGTCCTTGAGCAGGGGCGCGTAGTCAGCCGACTGCACCGCTTTCAGGATCAGCGAGGGGTTGGTGGTCGCGTCGCGCGGCGCGAACTGGGCCAGCTGCAGAAAATTGCCGGTGTCGGCGACGACGGTGGTCAGGGACTTGAGTTGATCGAGCTGGTTCACGGGGCACTCCAAAAAGCGGTTCAAACCTCCATTAGAACCGCTCTTGCGCAGTCCCTGTCGCCGCAAGCCTGAGCCTCGGTTACAGCCGCACTTGAGAGCAAACCCCCATGAGCGCCGTAAAAAAGGCCGGCCGCATTGACCGAATTACGAAACTCATGCATCATAATTCCAGAAACTTTGTTACATCAAGGGTTCATTTTTTCGATGAACCGCAACAGGGCCCATCTCATGTCTTTCGATCTCGTTTTCTTCGGCGGCACTGGCGACCTGACCTGGCGCAAGCTCATGCCCGCCCTGTTCCAGGCCTTCCGCCACGGCAAGCTGCCGGCCGGCGGCCGCATTTTGGCCGTGGCCCGTGACGAGATGAGTGACGAGCGTTACCGCGAATGGCTCAAGGAGCGCTTCCGCGAGGTGGACGGCTCCAAGCGCCCGAACGAGGAAGAGTTTGAGCGCTTCGCCGCGCTGCTGCACTACCGCCGCATGGACCTGTCCCAGCCCGAGCATTACCAGCGCCTCAAGGACTGGCTGAACGAGCGCAGCGCCGACACCGTGGTCCTCTACCTGGCCACCAGCCCGCATCTCTTCACCCAGATCTGCCAGCAGCTCGGCGAAGCCGGCCTGAACCACGAGCGCGTGCGCGTGGTGCTGGAAAAGCCCCTGGGCCACGACCTGGCCAGCGCGCAAGAAATCAATGCCGTGGTCCGCTCGGTGTTCAAGGAAAGCCAGGCTTTCCGCATCGACCACTACCTCGGCAAGCCCTCGGTGCAGAACCTGTCGGCCCTGCGCTTCGGCAACGCCTTGTTCGAACCGCTGTGGCGCCGCGAGAGCATTGCCAACATCCAGATCACCCTGGCCGAAGAGCTGGGCGTGGGCACGCGTGGCGCCTTCTACGACGGCACCGGCGCGCTGCGCGACATGATTCAAAACCATGCCCTGCAGCTGCTGACCATGATCGCCATGGAGCCGCCTTCGACCAACGACGCCGACGCCATCCGCGACGAAAAACTCAAGGTGTTGCGCTCGCTCAAGCCCTTCACGCCGGAAAGCGTGGCCCGCGACGTGGTGCGCGGCCAGTACCGCGCTGGCACCGTCGGCGGCGTGGCCGTACCCGGTTATCTGGACGAAGCCAAAGTGCCGGCCGACAGCCACTGCGAAACCTTTGTCGCCCTGCGCACCGAAGTGCAGAACTGGCGCTGGGCCGGCGTGCCCTTCTACCTGCGCACCGGCAAACGCCTGGCGGCGCGTGACGCGCAAATCGTCATCAACTTCCGCCCCGTGCCCCACCCGATTTTCCCGGGCACCAACCAGGCCAACCGCTTGGTGATCAAGCTGCAACCGGAAGATGGTCTGGAGCTCCAACTGCTGGCCGCCAAGGGCGGCGCGCATGGTGAGGCGCTGTCGCCGGTGTCGCTGGATCTGGACTTCGACAAGGCCTTCGCCACCAACCGCGTCGGCGCTTACGAGCGCCTGCTGCTGGACGCCATCGCCGGCCGCCTGAACTTGTTTGTGCGCAGCGATGAGCAAGAGCAGGCCTGGCGCTGGGTCGAGCCCATCCTCGACGCATGGAAGCAGGACAGCACCGGCCCGCGCCCCTACACCGCCGGCTCCTGGGGCCCGGCCGCGGCCAGCGCCCTGGTGGCGCGCGACGGCTTCAGCTGGTCGGAAGAAACATGAGGGCCCGCAGCTCCACGCGGCTTGACCGCCTGAGCCCGGGAGAGCAGGCATGAGCATTCTCGAACGTGTGAAAGCCGCCCTTCCGGCCCTGCCGCCGGCCGAGCAACGGGTGGCCAAGCTCTTGCTCGGCGATGCCCGGGCCTTTGCCAATCTGCCGGTCAGCGAGCTGGCCGACCGGGCCCATGTGTCCAAGCCCACCGTGGTGCGCTTTTGCCGCAGCGTGGGCTATGACGGCCTGACCGATTTCAAGCGCAAGCTGGCCGGCAGCGTCAACGAGGGCGTGCCCTTTGTGCACCGCGCGGTGGACGAGGACGAGAAACCGGGCGACCTGATCGTCAAGGTGGTGGACAACGCGGTGGCTGCGCTTTTGCACTACCGCAACGATGCGGCCAGCCATGCGTTTGAGTGCGCCATCAACGCCCTGGCCGAAGCGGCGCGCAACCAGCGCCGGATTGAGTTCTACGGCGTGGGCAACTCGGGCATCGTGGCGCAGGACGCACAGCACAAGTTCTTCCGCCTGGGCATCAACACCGCGGCCTGCAGCGACGGCCATGTGCAGCTGATGAGTGCCACCATGCTGCAGCCAGGCGATTGCGCCGTCATCATCAGCAATTCCGGTCGCAGCCGCGACCTGCTCGATGCAGCGGAGATCGCCCGCAAAAAGGGCGCGACCACCATCATCATCACCGCCAGCGGCTCACCCCTGGCACAGCTGGGCCTGAGCCCGGGCCAGGTCTTGCTCGCCGTCGACCACCCCGAGGACTATGACCGTTACAGCCCCATGGTGTCGCGCCTGCTGCACCTGACCGCAGTGGACATCCTGACCACCGGCGTAGCCCTGCGCCTGGGTGCAGACCTGCGGCCCATGCTGCAGGAGATCAAACGCAATCTGCGCGGCAAGCGCTACATCAGCTGAATCGCCAACGCCGGGCAGGAGCCCGGCGCGCGCCCTCGGCCATCGTCAAGCGGCGGTGGCGGGCACCAGCTCGGGCCAGAGCAGCTCGGCCACGCCGTAGACCCGGGCCAGCTCTTGCAGCTTGGCCGGCACCTCGTGCAGGCGCAGCTTCAGGCCTTCGGCCTGGCACAGGCGTGCGGCGCTGATCAACAGGGTCAGCACGGCCGAATCGAAATGTTGCAAGTCCGCGAGGCTGAGGTTCAGCTCGCGGGCCGCCGCGCTGCGCAGCTGCGCGCACTCGGCGCGCAGGCTTTGCTGCAGGCCCGGCCACAGCGCACCGGCTTCGCCCAAGCCCACCGACGCAGGCAGCTTGAGCATGGAGGGCGTGGAGCTCACCGTTCCGCGCCTCAGGCCTTGCCGCCAGCGGCCGCAGCCTTCTGGTTGCGCTCGGCCAGGGCCTTGATCAGGCCATCAATGCCGTTGGCACCGATCTCTTGCGAGAAGCTGTTGCGGTACTGATCGGCCAACCAGATGCCCAGCACATTGACGTCGTAGATCTTCCAGACGGCACCGGACTTCTCCAGGCGGTAGTCGAGCTGAATCGGGTCGCCCTTGCCGCGGATCTCGGTCTTGACCACCACCTCGGTGTCGCTGGGCGAGGCGCGCAGCGGACGCAGGGCGATGGTCTGGTCCTTGACCTGGGTCAGCGCGCCGGCATAGGTGCGCACCAGCAGGGTCTTGAATTCATCCTGCAGGCGCTGCTGCTGCTCGGGCGTGGCCTGGCGCCAGAAGCGACCCACGGCGGAGGACGTCATGCGCTGGAAATTGACATGCGGCATGACCTTGCCGTCGACCAGATTGATGATCTTCTGCAGATCGCCGGCCTGAATGGCCTTGTCGCTCTTGACCGTCTCCAGGGTCTCCAGCGAGAGCTGGCGGATCAAGGTGTCGGGCGCGCTGGCATCGGCCGCCCAGGGGGTTTGCAGAGGCAGGGCGGCGGAAAAAGCACAAGCGGCAGCCAACAGGCTGCGCAGAACCAGGCGTTTGGTGGCGATCATTCTTGCGGTTCCTTTCAATCTCGGAGGGGCTGGGCGTTCAGGCGATAGACAAGCAACGCGCCAGCCGACGTTCGGTTCACCGCCCCGGCACACATCAACAAGGCCCGGGGCGAACAAGCACAAGCCCGATCAGGGGCCGGCCTGCGGGCTGGAGGCCGGCACGGCCGGCGCTTCCGGGGTCAGGACCTCGTACTCGTCGTCATTGCCGAAGCTGCCGCGGCGCTGCAGATAGGCATCGCGGATGAAGGTGTACTTGTCGAGCGCAATGCCGTCCAGCATTTCGCCAGCGCGCAGGAAGTTGGCGCGGGCGTTGATCAGCTGCAAGGCAGTCAGTGCAGTCTTGCTGTAACCATCCTTGACCACCAGGGTGGGCGAGGTGGCGATGCGATCAAACGGCAGGGCCAGGGTGTCGCGCACCGAGGACGGGCCGAAGATGGGCCAGACGATGTAGGCACCCGTGCCCGTGCCCCAGACGCCAAAGGTCTTGCCCAGGTCTTCGCTCTTGCGCTCCAAGCCCACCTCGGTGGAGATGTCGATCAAGCCGGCAAAGCCCAGGGTGGAATTGACGGCAAAGCGCATGCCCTGCTCCACGCTGGCCTTGAAGCGGCCCTGCAGCAGCAGGTTCACCGCCGACCAGGCGTCGCCGATATTGCCGAAGAAATTGTCAGTGGCCAGGCGCACCGGCGCCGGCACGATGTCGCTGTACAGCGTGGCCACGGGCTTGAGCACATTGGCGTCCAGCGACTCGTTGAAATTGAAGACCTTGCGGTTCCAGTTTTCCCAGGGGTCGAGTTTTTGGCCCGGCGCGCCCGGGCCGCGCAGGCTGGCGCAGCCGCTCAGCACGAGGATGCTCAGCACCAAGACGACACGGCGCCAGGAGCGATCCATCCTGGCACTCATGGTTTGGCCCCGCCGGCCGGCGTGCCGGAATCCGCGGCCTTGTTGTAGAGGAACTGCCCGATCAGGTTTTCCAGCACCACGGCCGATTGGGTCTGGCTGATGTTGTCGCCGGCGGCCAGGTTCTTCTCGTCAGCACCGGCCTCAAGACCGATGTACTGCTCGCCGAGCAGACCAGCCGTCAGGATCTTGGCCGAGCTGTCCTTGGGGAAGACCACGTTCTTGTAGAGCTTCATCACCACCTTGGCCTGGAAGCTCTTGTCATCGAAGGTGATGGATTCCACCCGGCCGATCACCACGCCAGCGCTCTTAACTGCGGCGCGGGCCTTGAGGCCGCCGATATTGTCGAACTTGGCCGTGACCTGGTAGGTCTCGTCAAAGTTCAGGCTCAGCAGGTTGCCGGCTTTGAGCGCCAGGAACAGCAGCGCCGCGCCGCCCAGCAGCACAAAGAAACCCACCCATGCGTCACGCCTTGAGGCTTGCATCCTCTACCCCTACAAATCAAATCGAGAACATCATCGCGGTCAGCACAAAGTCCAGTGCCAGCACCGCCAACGACGACATCACCACCGTGCGCGTGGTGGCCTGCGCCACGCCATCGGGCGTGGGCTTGCAGGCATAGCCCTGCAACAAGGCCACAAAGGTCACGGTGACACCAAAAACCAGGCTCTTCACGACGCCATTGCCCACATCGGCCCAGACATCCACGCCGCCCTGCATCTGCGACCAGAAGGCGCCTGCATCAATGCCGATCAGGGGCACGGCCACCAGCCAGCCGCCGATGATGCCGATGGCCGAGAACAGCGCCGCCAGCAAGGGCATGGCGATGAAGCCACCCCAGAAGCGCGGCGCCAGCACCCGGGTCAGCGGGTCCACGGCCATCATCTCCATGGCGGTGAGCTGCTCGCCAGCCTTCATCAAGCCGATCTCGGCCGTCAGCGAGGTGCCGGCCCGGCCGGCAAACAAGAGCGCAGCCACCACCGGGCCCAACTCGCGCACCAGGCTCAAGGCCACCAGCAGGCCCACGGCCTCGGCCGAGCCATAGCGTTGCAAGGTGTAGTAGCCCTGCAGCGCCAGCACAAAGCCGACAAACAGACCCGACACCCCGATCAGCGACAGCGATCGATTGCCCAAGAAGTAAATCTGCTCACGCACCAGCGAGAAGCGCAACAAGGCCGCCGGCGTGCGCGCCAGCAGCTG
>JAIXSD010000446.1 GCA_027484885.1 Rubrivivax sp. | reverse complement strand
GGTGACGCCGCCCATGGTGCCGATGGTCAGCTCACTGCCTTGCACGGTCTTGACCTTGCCGGCCTTGACGTCCTTGGCCATGACCTTGCCCGGCACGACGTGGTAGGTCAGCACGGCGGTCAGCTTGGCCTTGTCCTTCAGCAGGGCTTCCAGATCGGCCTTGGGCACCTTGGCGAAAGCCTCGTCGGTCGGGGCAAAGACGGTGAAGGGGCCCTTGCCCTTGAGTGTGTCGACCAGACCAGCCGCCTGCAGGGCGGTGGCCAGGGTCTTGAAGTTGCCGGCGGCAACCGCGGTGTCGACGATGTCCTTGGCTTGGGCAGACAGGGCGCTCAGGCTCAGGGCGGTGATGGCGATGAAGTGCTTCATGGTGTTGCCTTTGGTGGTGGTGCTTGGGTGGGTGAACAGGTGATTGGGTGAATGCGGCTCACTGCTTGGGCAGGATGACCTTGTCGATCAGGTGAACGACGCCGTTGCTGGCCAACACGTCGGTGGCAGTGATGCGGGCTTTGCGGCCGTTGCGGTCGGTGATGTCGAGGTTGGCATCGACCGTCAGGCTCTCGCCTTGCACGGTGTTGACGGCGGTGCCGATGGGCACATCGGCCTTGAGCACGCGGCCCGAGACCACGTGGTAGGTCAGCACCTTGGTCAACAGTGGCTTGTTGGCCAGCAACTCGGCCTTGGTGACGCCCAGCTCGGTCAGCAGCGTGGCGAAGGCAGCGTTGGTCGGCGCGAAGACGGTGAAGGGGCCGGTGCCGCTGAGGGTGGCGCCCAGGTCGGCGGCCACCACGGCTTCGACCAGGATGCTCAGATCAGGCGTGGCGATTGCCGTTTCCACCAGGTTCTTGTTGGCGGGCAGGATCACCTTGTCGATCACATGGATCAGGCCATTGCTGCCGGCCACATCGGTGGCGGTGATCTTGGCCTTGCGGTTGCGGCCGTCGGTGATCACCAGCTCACTGGCCACGGCATCGACCTTGAAGATGCCGCCCTGCACGGTGGTGATTGCCTTGCCGGCCGGGACTGCGGCCTTGGCGACACGGGCGGGCAGCACGTGGTAGGTCAGCACCGTCTTGAGCAGGTCCTTGTTGGCCAGCAATTGCTCCTTGGTCACGCCCAGCTCGGTCAGCAGGGCGGCGAAGGCGTCGTTGGTCGGCGCAAACACGGTGAAGGGGCCAGCGCCTGACAAAGTGGTGGCCAGGTCGGCGGCGACCACCGCTTCGACCAGGATGCTGAAGCGCGCGTCGGTCTTGGCCACATCGACCAGGGTGGGTTCCGGCTTGGGCGGCGGGGCCGGGTCATCGCCGCCGCCGCAGGCGCTCAGCATCAGGGCGGCAGTGCCCGCGAAGAACCAAGGTTTCAGCCAATTGATGAGGGACATCGTCATGCTCCTTACTTGAAGTGAACAAAAGACAGGTTGAGGAACGAGGGCAAGGCCCATGCGAGAGACAAGCAACAAGACAGGCAGGCTCGCGCCCACCCGGCCGCACCTGGAGGGCACGGCTGGAGAGAACAAAGGGGAAGGAAAGGAGAAGCGGGTGTGGCGTCGGCTTCGCTTCAGTGCGCGTGGCTGCGCGGCGCGCAGGGCGGCGCTCGCCATAGCGGCAGAGGCACTGTGCTCAGCTCGTCGGCGGCCGCACCGGCCTCGTGTTCATCCTGCAGCGAGGGCGGGATCAGCAACTGTTCCACCTGATGCAAGCGCCCGTTGCGTGCCAATTGGTCGCTGCCGGGAAGCAGGGGCTGGAGCTGTTCGCCCTCGCCCAGCAGGCCCAGCGCACTGAAGCCCAAGGCTTCGCCGGCTGCGGTGCGCAATTGGCCGCCCCAAGGCAGCTCGCTCACCGGGCAGTCACCCGGCAGCAGGTGTTGCAGCAAGACCTGGCGCAGCAGCGCCGGCTGGCGCGCCAGTTCCCGCTCGCGCAGGCCCAGCCGTGGGGCCAAGCGAGCCATGCCGGCGTTGCTGGGTGCCAGCACGGTGAAGGGGCCGCTGCCGGCCAGCAGGGCATCCAGACCGGTGCTGCGCAGGGCAGCCAGGAAATCGCGGTGATCGGGGTTCTGGGCGAGCAGGTCCAGCAGTCCCTGCGTCGCCGGCTGCAGCACCCGGTCGATCACATGCAGATGGCGTTGCGGCCCGGTTTGGCGGCTGCTCAGCAGCTGGGCACGGCGCCCGCTGGCATCGAGCAGGGCAAGGGTAGCCAGGCCGTCAGACGCCGGGGCCAGGCGCAGGGCGTGGGCGCCGAGGGTATCCAGCGCCGCACCGCGGTGGCTGCGCAGTGCTTGCACCGTGCAGGGCTGCGGCAGCACATGGCCGAGCAGCCAGCGGCGCAGGGCGGCGCGATCCTCGCAAAACGCGGCCCAGCTGCTGCCGCCCTGTTCCAGCTCGGCCTCGAAGGCGGCAAAGGCCGCGTCATCCGGCACCAACAGGCTCAGCTGGCCATGGGTGGCGGCCGGTTCCAGCGCACGCTCCATGCCGGCCAGACGGACGGCGGCGCGCCAGCGTTCGAGGCACGGCGTTTCAGCCGGTGCTGGGGCCAGCCGTGTCCCGCAGGCGCTGTCGCGGGGCAGCAGTTCGGTGCGTGCCAGGCGTGCTAGGCGGGTGGGATCGATGAGCCAGTTCAACATGGGTGGGTCTCCGTGGGCTGTCTGGGGCTGCTTCGACGATGGAAGGGGCGTTGAATGGGGTGTTGAAAGGGCAAAGGTCTTGCCGAATTCGCTCGGTGCTTTTCCCTTGTTGCCAGGGAGCTCTGCACCGCTTGGGATGAAATGTGAACTTAGTAGTTCACAAAGTCAACTGTTGCGTTTAAAAAGTTACGAATTCGGGTGTTTGGAAACGGCGCTGTCGTTTCCGCGGCCGATGGCGCCTAGAATCGCGCCATGGCAAAAGTCTCTTTTCGCGAACAAGTGTTGCAAGTGCGTGAGGACGCCATCGTGGCCTCCGTCAATCGCTTGCTGGCCGAAAAAGGCTTTGACCTGATGACGGTGGACGAGGTGGTGGCCGATGTCGGCATCGCCAAAGCCAGCCTCTACAAGCACTTCTCGTCCAAGGAAGAGCTGGCCGCCGCCGCCATGGTGCGCGTGCTGGATCTGGCCCTGGCCGAGGTGGAGCGCCTGCGCCAGCAGCCTGCGTCGCCGCTGGAACAGCTGCGCGCCGTGGCCCGCTGGACCATGCAGGTGCAGCTGGCGGGCGAGATGCCCTCGCTGCCTTCACAGAACTCGACGCTGCGCGCCGCCCTGGTGGCGCACAAGGGCTATATGGACCGGCTGCTGCGCCTGTCCGACCTGCTGGGCGAATGGATCGAAGCCGGCCAGGCCGACGGCAGCCTGCGCGCCGAGCTGCCGCCCGAGGTGCTGCTCTACACCTTGTTTGCGCGCGCCTGCGACCCGGTGCTGGGCCTGCTCAAGGCCGCCGGCCAGTACAGCGATGCGCAGATCATCGACATCTTGCTGCTCAGCTGCTTCGGCGGCCTGTCCACTGGGCAAGAAGCCCAGGCCGCCGCCCCCACCAAGCGACTGCGCAAGGCCTGAGCTGCGCCGCCAGC
>JAIXSD010000554.1 GCA_027484885.1 Rubrivivax sp. | reverse complement strand
TTCCACACATCCCACTGGCCCGAATTGGTGGCCGGGCTGTTGCCCTGGGTCCACCACTTGGCCTGGTAGGCCTTGTTGCTTTGTTTGGCGAGGCCGCCAGAGGTGTAGATGGTGCTGGCCGACCATTCGTTCAGGCCGGTGCAGTTGTAAGCCAGGGCCGGTGCGGAGGCCATGGCGGCCACCAGCACGGTCAGGCTGGGCATTGCGTGTTTCATGGAGGGGGTCCTTGCTTGTCTCAAGCGGGTTGACTCGAAGCGCGTGGGCGCAGGGCTTGGCTTTCTCTCGCGTCGCGGAATGCAGCCGCCCCACCCCTCGCTGAAACGAGGGCTGTACAAACGGCTTTCGGGGGACAAACGGGCTCGGAGCGACGCGTCCGGCCCGCTGGTTTTTCAGGGCTGACTCATGGCTTGATCACCACGTCAAAGTACTTCTCGACACAGCGCTGGTAGTCGCCGGCCTTGAGGGCAAAGTGGGCGGTCTGGTAGCCGACCAGCTTGCAGGCGAAGGCCTTGCCTTCGGGCATGTCGGGGTAGTAGGCCCAGTCCTGGTCCCAGTAGATGTCCAGGGCGCCGGCGCCGCCGACCACGAACGGTTTTTGCGTGGCGCAGCCCAACTCTTCATTGGCGGCGATGGGCACACCGAGCGACGCTGCATGCTGGCGGTAGTAGGCAATGCGATTGACCGACTGCGGCTTCTCGGTGACCTGGCCGCATTCGATGCCGCCGTTGATCACATTGGTGGTGGCGCCGAAGCCGGGTTTGATGCCTTGGGCGGCATCGGTGGCATTGGGCTTCCAGCTGCCGTCCACCACATGCAGCATGCTGGGCTTGGGCGAGGCCGGGTAGACGAAGAAGAACACCGCCGAGGCCAGATTGAGCCAGGTGTCGGCCACCTGCTCGGGGTTGTTCAGCAGCACCTTCACATCACCAAACATGGCGTCCGAGAACGGCCCGTAGTTGAAGCTGTAGGACAGCTGCTTGGCGCCGCGGCCGAAGTACTGCTTGTAGCGCCCCTGCGCATCCTTGCCGCAGGGCCAGACCTGACCCTGCCAGGTGCTGGGCAGGCATTCGTTGTTGTAGGGGCAGCCGTAGCTGCTCTCGCTGCAACCCGACTCGCGCACAAAGTACAGGGCCTGGCGCCACTCCGGGATGGCGTTGTTGCGGTCATGCGCGCCGGTCTCTTGCGTGAAGTGGGCGAACATGGTGGCCAGGGTCTTGCGGCAGATGGCATCGGCATCCCGGCCATCGCTGTAGCTGCTGCACACGCCCGAGAACTTGGCCACGGCCTGCAGCAGGCCGGTGTAGGTGTAGCTCGGGTGGCGCAGGGGGAACAGGAACTCCCACTGGCTGGCCGGCAGGATGCGCTCGACCCGCTTGACGTTCTCGGGGTTGCCGGCGGCGCCGGGCTTGACAGCGGTGACCACGGCGTTGTCCCGCGTCGCGACCGAAGCCTTGACCGAGGCGAACAGCGGCGTGCCGGTCAGCCGCGCTTCATTGGCCAGCACATCGGCCTGGCGCAGCAGGTATTTGCCGGTGACCGGGTCCTTGACCACCACGGCCAAGCTCAGGCTCTGCGACTTGGCGCCCGTGGCACCCTTGTCGTCAGTCACCGTCAAGGTGACCGGGTAGGTGCCGGTCTTGGCATAGGCATGGCTGATCTTGGCGCCGGTGCCGCTCGTGCCGTCGCCGAAATCCCAGCGCCAGCTGGCCACCGCGCCATCGACATCGCTGGAGCTGCTGCCGTCAAAGCTGACGGTCAGGCGGTCCACCGCCGAGCTGAAGTTGGCCACCGGGGCCTTGTTGCCGCCGGTACCACCGCCGCCGCCACCATCGCAAGCGCCGAGCGGCTTCCACACGCCCCAGGCGCCCGAGTTGCCGGCTGGCGCCTGGCCCTGGGTCCACCAGTTGGCGGCATAGGCCTGGCCCGCATCCTGCACCTGCTTGCCCGCGGTGTAGGCCGTGGCGGCCGACCAGGTTGGCAGCGCGCTGCAATTGACCGCCCAGGCCGGCGCGGCAGCGCTCATCAGCGCGGCCACCGCGGCGCCCGCCGCCCAACGCATGACAGGCGCATGACGACCTGTAAGGCCTGACAGTAGGCCGAACGGCCGATTCGTGGAAACCTCGCGCGCTTCGGTGAGGCACTCATCGGCGCCCGATCCGGGGCGGGGAAATGCAGAACTACGGTTCATCGCTGTCTCCGATCTCACAGGCGTCATTCATGGCAGCGCCGCCTTTTGTTGGATCCCTGAGCCACAGGTGCCCGAGGCAACCGCTTCAAGACCAGAAGAAGTCTTCGGCCCATCAGTGGTATTTACTTTAGATACCAGTTTGTCGCAAAACATAGATGAAAACACCTAGTTAGCCGGAAACTTCGTGTAAACAGCAATACCAAACGCAGTCCAGATCGCTTAGCGACCCGGAGCGGCGGAGCCTTGCCAAAGCCCCGGAACATGGGACCGCTCGCAGGCTCGGGCGGCACCCCATCACGGTGAAACCGCCGGGCGGCAGAGACAGTTGGATACAGCTGCTCACAGACGGATGTGGCCACACCCCGCCATCGGCTGCGCCAGCAGCGGGCCGCCATTCCGAACGCCTCATTCAAGCGGTGTCTCACGGCGCCACCCTCCCCTGCTCCCGCAGGGTCTCGGCCCGTCCATGAACAAGAGCGAGGACGAGAGGAAGAGAGGACAGCCCTCAGCCGCCCAGGCCCATCACCTGGTCGCCCTCGGCGGCGGCGCAATCGGCCGGCAAGGGCTGCCAACCCTGGCGCAACACCACCTCCTGGCCGCGCAGGCAGAGCTCGATGCGGCGCGCCTCGGGCCAGCGCTGGCGCACGAACTGCTCGATGGATTCGGGCAGGCTGACCCGCATGCGCAGCTGGTCCAGGTCTTCGGCGGGGTGGTCCTCCCGGTGCACCCAGGGCACGAACGCGCTGGCCCAGAGCAGCGGTCGCCAGCCGAGCTCCACGCTCGTGGGTCGATAGTCCTGCTG
>JAIXSD010000641.1 GCA_027484885.1 Rubrivivax sp. | reverse complement strand
TCCTCGCCGCCGGAAGAAAAACCCGGCACTGGCGCCATCCCCATGCTGATGCAGACTTTTTCCATCATGGGCCGCAGCATCAACAACTTCGAGCTGCGCGAGGCCGATGTGCTGGTGCGGCCCAAGCTCGATGGCGTGGGCAGCGCGGACTTTGGCGCCCGGCGCCGCTCCATCCAGGCCGGCCGTGAGGCGGCACAGGCGGCGCTGTCGCAGTTGCGTGCACGCATCGCTGAAAAGACCCGTTAGCCCGCAAGGCAGCCCCAGGCTGGAGCGGGGCGCTCAGTCTCGGCTAGGCTAGGGGCCTCGCCTTCCGGCATCTGGTGCATCGCCCGTGACCCAACCCGATTCCGCCACGCCTTTGTTCCCGCTGCAGTCGGTGCTCTTTCCCGAGGGCTATTTGCAGCTGCAGATCTTCGAGCCGCGCTATCTGGACATGGTGCAGCGCTGCTGGCGCGAGGGCCAGCCCTTCGGCGTGCTCAGCCTGATTGAAGGCGGCGAGGTACGCCGCCGCGACCCCGCCCGTGGCGAGGCCTTTGTGCAGGAGCGCTTTCAAAGCGTGGGCACGCTAGCGCGCATCGAGCATTGCGAATCACCGCAGGCCGGCTTGATGCGCATCCGCTGCCGCGGCGGCCAGCGCTTTCGCCTGCGGTCCAGCGAATGCCGACCCGGCGGCTTGTGGGTGGGGCAGATCGAGCCTCTGGCCGAGGACGCGGTCGTGCCCGTGCCCACGGACCTGAAGGTCACCTCCACCCTCTTGCAAAGCCTGCTGCACAGCCTGGAGCAAGGCGCCGCCGCGGTGGATGTGCCGGTGCAGCCGCCTTACCGCTGGGACGACAGCGGCTGGCTGGCCAACCGCTGGTGCGAGCTGCTGCCCCTGCCCCCCGAAGAGCGCCAGCGCCTGATGCAACTCGACAACCCCTTGCTGCGCCTGGAACTGGTGGCCGATCAGCTCGATCAGCCGGGGGTGTTGGCGGGGCGGGCTTGAGCTTTTGCCCCTCACTTGCCCTGCTGCGTTCGTATCGGCTTGTGGGTTTTCTTGTGAGGCCCTGCAGCCCGCGCCGCCACCGGGCTCATGGTTCCGGGGTCGGCCCTGGCGGGCCGACTCCCCTGCGCTGCTCGCGCCTCGGGGCCGGTGCCCATCTCACTTCATTCGCTTCGCTCATTGCGCTCGGACAGGGGCACCGAGTCAGCGCTTGAAGCGCGCGGGTACGCGCGCGCCCCGAGGCGCTGCGCTGCTCGGCCCGGCACAAATCGCCCGGCAGCGGCCCGAGCCGCAGGGCGCTTGCATCGCGATCGATGAGCCCCTTCCGCGGTGGAATGCGCCACACCCGGAGGTGGCTCGGCCCGCCGACGGGCGATTTGTGCGCGGCCGAGGGCGCAGCGGAGTGGCTCAGGCGCGTGGTCTCACGCGCTTCAAGCTCTGACTCGGCGCCACTGTTTGACCACAGTGAGCGAAGCGAACGAAGGGAGATTGGCGCCGCTGAGCCGGGCCGTGAGCACCGAGGGGAGTCGGCTCGAAGAGCCGACCCGCGAACCATGAGCCCGGCGGCGGGCCGAGGCACCGCAGCGAGAACGATCACCAAGATGAACTTCTGCTCAGTGTCGCAAGCAAAACAGCACGTCAACTCACTCTGACGGTACAAAAAACAAACCCCGCCCAGGCTGCTTGCCCGGGCGGGGTTTTGTCATGGCCGCAAGAAAGATCAGGCCAGGTTGCGCAGCTCTCGCAGGGCGACGGACAGCATGGCCAGGTCCACGCCCTTGGCTTCGCTGAGCTCGGCCAGCAGGCGCTGGGCGCGCTCCAGCGCGGCCTGGTTGCTTTGCTCCCAGGCGCTGAGCTTGTGCTCGCCGGCATGGCTCAGCACATCGTGGGCGATCTGGCGTTGCAGGCCGGCCAGGTCGTCGCCGAGCGCGGCCTTGGCTTGCGTCTGCCAGTAGCTGTCGGTGGGCAGGGCGTCGATTTGCTGGCGCAGGCGGGCCAGGCCCAGGCGTTCGCCCAGGCTGGCGTGTACATCGGCCACTTCGCCCAGGGGCTGCTGGGTGGCGTCGGCAATCTCGGCAATGTCCAGGGCGGCGAACAAGGCCTCGGCCGTGATCACGGCCTGCGCCAACTCGCTCGGTACACCGGCGGCCACCCAGGCTTCAGCGCGCGGCGACTGCAGGGCCTGGGCTTGCACCCGGGCACGCAAGGCATCCACGGCCGGCGTGAAGCGCTGGAACACCTGCTCCATGGGCTCGGCCAGGCGGCGTGAGCGCAGGAACCAGGTGGTGGCGTGGCTGCCCAGGCGGCCCAGCTCGTTGATCAACTCGGCCTGCACCTCATCGGGCACCTTGTTGTCCAGGGCTTCGATTTGCAGCCACAGGGGCACGAAGCCAAAGACCTCGCGGGTGGCCAGGTAGGCGCGCACGATCTGCGCGGGCTTGGCGCCGGTCGATTCGCTCAGGCGGTGCACAAAGGTCGCACCCACGCGGTTGAGCATGCTGTTCAGCACATGGGTGACGATGATCTCGCGCTTCAGCGGGTGGCGCGGGATCAGGCCAGCGAACTTCTCGCGCAGCAGGGGCGGGAAGTAACGCGCCAGCGCCGTGCCGATCCAGGCGTCCTCGGGCAGGTCCGAACTCATCAGCTGATCGGACAGCCACATCTTGCTGTACGCCAGCAGGACGGCCAGCTCGGGGCTGGTCAGTCCCACGCCTCGGGCCTTGCGTTCCTTGATCTCATCGTCGGTGGGCAGGAACTCGATGGCGCGGTTGAGCTGGCCATTGCGCTCCAGGTAGCGGATGAAGCGCGCCTGCGAATCGATCAGGCTGACGCCTTGACGGCGGGCGATGGATAGGGCCTGGGTCTGGAAATAGTTGTCACGCAGCACCAGGGCGGCGACATCGTCCGTCATCTGCGGCAGCAGGGCATTGCGCTGCTTGGCGGTCATCTCGCCGTCGCCGGTGGCCAGGCCCAGCAAGATCTTGATGTTGACCTCATGGTCCGAGGTGTCCACGCCGGCCGAGTTGTCGATTGCGTCGGTGTTGATGCGCACGCCATGCAGGGCAGCTTCCACCCGGCCGCGCTGGGTGCAGCCCAGATTGCCGCCCTCGGCCACCACCTTGCAGCGCAGCTCGGCGCCGTTGATGCGCAGCGCGTCGTTGGCGCGGTCGCCCACCTCGGCATGGCTTTCGCCGCTGCTCTTGATGTAGGTGCCGATGCCGCCGTTGTAGAGCAGATCGACCGGGGCCTTGAGGATGGCGCTGAGCAGCTCGGTCGGCGTCAGGCGCTCGGCCTCGATGCCCAGCACGGCGC
>JAIXSD010000536.1 GCA_027484885.1 Rubrivivax sp. | reverse complement strand
GCCCGCTCCTACTGGCGCAGCCAAGCGATGGGCCAGGAGGCCACCTGGCGCGTTTGCGCCGGCATGCCCACGCGTGCGGCTGACTTGCTCGGCGGCAGCGTCTGAGGGACTCAATTTCCGCGCGCTGCTTTTACTGATGTTGCTGCTGCTGCTGGAAGCGATCGCGCAAAGCCTCGAGCTGCGCGCTGCTGAGGCCCAGGCTGCCGGCATTAAAGGCGCGCGGGTCGGGCGTGTGCATGAGCAGGGCCTGGGTTTCGTTGACCATGAGCTCCTCGTTGCTAGGGTCATAGTCCATGCTGGACAGCAGCTGGCGGAAGCGGGCGCGCTCCGCCTCGCTCAGGCCGTGCTGCCAGAAGGCCCAGCACTGACGCCGGTAGCGCGCATCGGTGAAGAACTCGCCATGACTGAGCTCATGACGCAGGGTGGACTCGCGGCGCAGGGCATCGACCTGCTCGTCGCTGGGCGTGGCGGGATCGTCGTCCTGAATGGCGGTGAAGCTCACCAAGGCCAGGCTGCGCCCTGCCGCGGCTGGGCTTGACGCGTTCAGCAGACCATGTGCCTGCAGAAGGGCTTGCAGCCGGCGTTCCTGAGCGTTGAGCGCCAGGCCCTGGGCCTGGGCGCGGTCGAAGAAGCGCTGCAGCTGCTCGGCGCTGTAGTCATGGCCGAAGTAAAACGTCGCCACCGAATCGCCGGAGCGGGCCAGCAGGCGCTGCATCTCCGCATCGCCCAGCACCTGTCCCCCGGCGCTGTGCTTTTTCTCGATGAAGGCGGCCGCACGGTTGAGTGCCAGGCCTTGTTCATGCAGGTTCGGGAACTCGAGCACCAGCACGGCAGGGTTGCTTTGCAAGCGAACCAGGGGCCAGGCGGTTTCGGAGGTATCGGAGGTATCAGTGGCATTGGGGGACGTGCCGAGGTCCCGGGGGCTGCGCTTGTCACGCGCCAGCATGTCTTCCACGCTGAGCAGGCTCAGCGGCAGCGTGGCCGCAGACCTTGGTCGATTGGGCGATGGATCGTTCGAGGTCGCTGTCAGGGGCGTGCCGGACTTCGCGTCTGCCTGCACATGGAGTTCTGGTTCGCGCGCCGACCATGCCCTGAAGCCCAGCCAGGCCGCGAGCACCAGCATCACGCCGGCCAGCCCCCAGACCAGGGCGTGACGCCAGTCCGCGCGTTGGGTCAGCGCGGGCGCAGCGGGTAGCGAGACAGCCCGCCTCGGCGGGCGGGCTGACGATGGGGGCAGCGCTGAGGTCAGCGATGAGGCGGGCTCCTGCTCGCCCTTGTGACGGCGGCGGCGGGCACCCAGGCGGCGGCGTGGCGCTGCGGTCTCAGCTGACGACCCTGAGGACGGCTCGATGCCGCCGTCCTTTGATCGCGAGCGCTGGCGCGAACTCATTCGTCCTTCAAACGCCATGGCCGAAGGCCGCAGGCGAGCGGCTTGACGGATTCAACATCACAGGGCTCCATCCCCTCGTACCAAGGACCCGCTGCTTCGGGTCTTCCACATCACAGAAAGCTCCAAGAGCCCGTTCAAGCGTTAGGGCAAGAGGCACAGCTCGTTCGCTGCACCTCGCGTGCTACCCCACCCACCGCCTCACACCATAGTGGGATGGGCAGGAGGCGAACAGCTGCCATTCGCGTGCTTATTCACGAGCGGGGCTTAGCAGGCCATTGGCGCCACATTCGTCTATGAGAATTCACGCCAGCCGCAGAAGCGGGGAACGAGAGCAAGGGTCAGCCAGCACGCCATGAGCAGTGATAACTCCGATGACGATCGCACGGTCATCCGGCCTTTGAAGTCGCCGCCGCCCGGCGTCACGCCCGCGCCTGCCCTGGCCGATATGGCCACCCTGATCGCGCCGCAGGCACCCGCGGTAGCGCAACCCGCGGCAACGCCGGCCGCAGGCGGAGCGGCGCGCGCCCAGGCTACGGCCTCTGCTTCAGCCTCCAGCGCTGGCGACAGCGGCAATGCCCTGCCGTTGGGCACCTACCTCGGTGAATTCGAGCTGACCAGCGTGCTGGGGGAGGGCGGCTTCGGCATCGTCTATCTGGCCTGGGACCATTCGCTGGAGCGGCGTGTGGCCCTCAAGGAATATATGCCGGCGGCCTTGTCGGCGCGCCTGGGCAACACCCAGGTCCAGGTGAAGTCCGAGCGGCACCGAGACACCTTTGAGGCGGGCCTCAAGAGCTTTGTGAACGAAGCCAAGCTGCTGGCCTCTTTCGACCATCCCTCTCTGGTGAAGGTCTACCGCTTCTGGGAAGCGAATGGCACGGCCTATATGGTCATGCCCTTCTACGAAGGCGTCACGCTCAAGGACAAGCTGCGCGAGCTCGGCGAGCCGCCCAGCGAAGCCTGGTTGATGGGCCTGCTCGCGCCGCTGACCGAAGCGCTGGCGGTGATCCATGCGCAGAATTGCTTTCACCGTGACATCGCGCCCGACAATGTGATCCTGATCGGCGAGCGGCAAAAGCCCTTGCTGCTGGACTTCGGCGCCGCACGCCGCGTGATTGGCGACATGACGCAGGCGCTGACGGTGATTCTCAAGCCTGGTTATGCGCCCGTCGAGCAATACGCCGAAGCGCCGAACATGAAGCAGGGCCCCTGGACGGATGTCTACGCCCTCGCGGCCTCGGTGCACTTTGCCATCATGGGCCGCACGCCGCCGACTTCGGTCAGCCGCTTGATGAGCGACAGCTATGTGCCGCTGGAGCAGGCCGCCGCGGGGCGCTACAGCGCGCCGTTCCTGCGCGCGCTGGACCGGGCCTTGCGGGTGCGTCCGGAAGAGCGAACCCCGTCGATTGCCGAGCTTCGACAGGACCTTGGGCTTCGCCCCTTGGCTGCTGGAGACCATGACGAAGATGTT
>JAIXSD010000443.1 GCA_027484885.1 Rubrivivax sp. | reverse complement strand
GCCATGCTGGAGCTGATGTATGCCAGCGGCCTGCGCGTGACCGAGCTGGTGACGCTCAAAAGCGTGCATGTCGGTTTTCGCGAGGCGGTGCTGCGCATCACCGGCAAGGGCAGCAAGGAGCGCCTCGTGCCCTTCGGCGAGGAGGCGCACGCCTGGCTGATGCGTTACTTGCAGGAGGCGCGGCCGCTGCTGCTCAAGAGCCATGCCTGCGATGCCCTGTTCGTGACCGTGCGCGGCGAGGGCATGACGCGCCAGATGTTCTGGACACTGGTCAAGAAATACGCACTGCAGGCAGGCATCTTGAGCCCCATCTCACCGCACACCCTGCGGCACGCCTTTGCCACCCATTTGCTCAACCACGGCGCGGATTTGCGCGTGGTGCAACTGCTGCTGGGCCACGCCGACTTGTCCACCACCCAGATCTACACCCATGTGGCGCGTGAGCGGCTCAAAGCCATCCACGCGGCCCACCATCCGCGCGGCTGAGCTTGTCTTCAGCGCTGGGCCCGCTTTGCGACGTCATCACGGCCCGACGGGCAGCGGCGAAGGCGGCTTGATCTCTTCCAGGCAAATCATCGAGCGGATGTCGGCCACGCCGCGGATCTGCATCAGACGGTCGGTCAGGAACTGGGAGAGCGACTTCAGGTCGCTGGCCACCACCTTGAGCAGGTAGTCGCAGTCGCCGGAGACGGTGTGGCACTCCAGGATCTCGGGGAAGTCGCGGATCAAGCCCTCGATCTCGCGCACCCGGTCAAAGGCCTCGCCGTCGATATTGAGGCTGACAAAAGCCGTCACGCCCAGGCCCAGGCTTTGCGGTGTCACCAGGGCCCGGTAGCCGCGCAGCACGCCGCGCTCTTCCAGCGCCTTGACGCGGCGGAAACACTGCGGCGGCGACAGATGCACCTGCGCCGCCAGTTCCACATTGGAGGCCCGGCCATCGCGTTGCAAGGCCTCGATCAGGCGGCGGTCGAGGGCGTCGAGCTTGGTAGGGGCATCGGTCATGGCGGGCTCAGGGAATGGGCTTCGGGCAGGGCTTGGGGGATGGGCGGCAGGCCGGGCAAAACGGAGATTGGCAGGCATTTGCGGCGCAAGTTCAGTCTTGTGTCACGGCAGGGGCGCGACAATTGCGGCCATGGATCATAGTTTTCTCTCCGCCTTCATCCTGCTCTTGCTGGTGCTGGACCCGCTCGGCAGCCTGCCCATCTTCATCGGCATCATGCGCGAGGTGCCCAAAGAGCGCCGCGCCCGTGTGGCCACGCGCGAGGTGGGCCTGGCCGCCATCGTGCTGCTGGCCTTCATGTTCTTTGGCGATGGCTTTCTGAGCGTCATGCACCTGTCCGAGCGTTCGCTCGAAGTGGCCGGTGGCGTGATTCTGTTGATCATCGCCATCAAGATGATCTTCGGCAGCTCGGGCGAGTCGGCCTACGGCCTGGAGCCGGGCAAGGAGCCTTTCATCTTCCCGCTGGCCGTGCCCTTGCTGGCCGGGCCCTCGGCCATGGCGACCGTGCTGCTGCTGGCCTCGCGCCAGCCCGAGCGCATCTGGGACTGGATCGGCGCGCTGTGCGCGGCCATGTGGGTCTCGGGCCTGACCTTGCTGATGGCCGACCGCATCCGCCGCCTGCTGGGTGATTCGGTGATCTCGGCCATCGAGAAGCTGATGGGCCTGGTGCTGACTGCGATTGCGGTGGAGATGTGCCTGGCCGGCCTCAAGCGCTATTTCATCGGCGGCCTCTGAGCACTGCCTGTGCAGCCACAAGCCCCGGCGCGCCGGGCTTGTGCTTTTTTCAGCCAAGCACAGAACCTTTTCTTCGTTCAAACCCTTAAGAGCAAACCCTAGAGTTGCGGCTCCACAAAACGGTGCGGTCGGCGTGAGCCGAACAGACCGACACCTGACATGCCAGCCACCGCAGCACCTTGCTGTGGTCGGACTGGCGGATGTTTGCAACCGAGGGAAATTGCTCCATATGAAATCTCCGACCCTGTTCCGCAGCAGGCCGGCGCCGCTGGCTTTGGCTGTCATCCTGGCCTATGGCCTGCCTCACGCCGCCGCCCTGGCCCAAACTCCAGCCCAGACTCCAGCCGCCAGCACCGACACCTTGCCCCAAGTGCAGGTGACCGGCTCGCGCATCTCGCGCGCCCAGGCCGAAGGCCCAGCCGCGGTCACCGTGCTCAAGTCCGAGGACATCACCCGCCTGGGCTTCAAGAATGTGGGCGATGCGCTCGCGTCGCTGACCGAGAACACCGGCTTCACCCAAGGTGAGGACTTCGGCAACACGTTCACTCCGGCGGCCAATGCCATCAGCCTGCGCGGCCTGGGCCCCAACCACACCCTGACCTTGGTCAACGGCCGCCGCGTGGCCGACTACCCGACGGCCTACGAGGGCTCGGTCAACTTCGTCAACACCGCCAACATCCCGGCCGCCTTGATCGACCGCATCGAAGTGCTGAACGGCGGCGCCTCGGCCATCTACGGCTCCGACGCGATTGCCGGGGTGATCAACATCATCTTGAAGAAGCATGCCGACAGCACGCAGCTCAACCTCAAGCTCGGCGGCACCCAGCGCGGCGGCGGTGAGAACGCCCGCGCCCAGCTGACCGGGGGCCTGGAATCGGGCGCGCTGAGCCTGGTGTATGCGGTCGAGCTGAGCAAGCGCCAGCCGATCTGGAGCCGCCAGCGTGAGTTCATGGCCGACACCACCTTGACCGGCGCGGCGCCGACCGTGATCTTTGGCCGCAAGGATGCCAAGAGCAACAAGTACATCACGCCGGACGCCGGCGCTTGCGAGGGCGCAGCCGGCCTGTTCGAAGGCTCGGTCAAGTCCTTCACCACGGCCAAATCGGGCACCTATTGCGGCAGCGGTCGTGGCTCGCCGAGCTTCTGGACCACCCAGACCGGCAACCAGAGCCAGAATTTCGCCGGCCTGCTGAACTACGGCCTGAACGCGCACACCGAGCTGTATGCCGAGGCCTTGCTGGGCTTCACCAGCACCGAGAACAACACCCGCGGCCCGACCTGGACCTCGCTGAGTGCCAGCAACGGCTACTTCGTCAACGCCAACACCGGCAAGCTGGAAACCTGGAGCCGCCGCTTCGCGCCCGAAGAGCTCGGCGGTGCCGAGTCTTTCAACCGCGAATGGAAAGACCGGGCCCACAATCTGGTGCTGGGCGTGCGCGGTGATCTGCAAGGCACGAGCTGGAGCTACGACCTGGGCTTGAACAGCTCGGGCTACAAGAGCAAGCTCAACCGGCCGCGCCTGTTGGCGACGGTGGACAGCTTCTTCCTCGGCGCCCAGCAAGGCGTGAATGCCGATGGCGTGCCCATCTACAAACCTGACAGCGCGCGCCTGTTCAAGGCACTGACGCCGGCCGAGTACGCCAGCATCTCCTCGTCCACGCAGGCCGACGACCGCGCCTGGACCCGCAACCTCAGCGCCACCGCCAACGGCGAGCTGCTGCAACTGCCGGCGGGCCCGCTGCGTGCGGCCGTGCTGGCCGAGGTGGGCAGCCAAGGCTTTGAGAACAAGGCCGACCCGCGCCTGGGTCAGGGCGTGTTCTATGCCACCAGCGAAGTGGCCAATGTCAGCGGCGATCGCACCCGCTGGGCCCTGGGCAGCGAGCTGAACGCGCCGCTGACGCGTGAGCTCACCGCCACCCTGGCCGGCCGCCACGACAGCTACAAGTTTGCGGGCCGCGAGACCGGCGCCTTCACCTACAACGCCGGCCTGGAGTTCCGCCCGAGCAAGCAAGTGCTGCTGCGTGCCCAACACGCGACCAGCTTCCGCGCGCCGGACATGAGCTACATCTTCACGGCCGAGAGCCGCGGCTACTACGCCTCGGCCAATGACTACTACCGCTGCGAACAAGCCGGCCAGCCGCTGGACAAATGCGATTTCGCGGGCATCCAGCCGAACTATGTGAAGAACGGCTCCAAGGATCTGAAGAGCGAAAAGGGCAAGTCCTGGGGCCTGGGCCTGGTCTGGTCGCCGAGCAGCGAGTTCGATGCCTCGCTGGACCTGTGGAAGATCTCGATCAGCGATCTGGTCACCGATCTCAGCGCCGACAAGATCCTGCGTGATGAATCCGATTGCCGCACCGGCAAGCAAAACATCAGCAGCCCGACCTGCGTGGACGCGATCGCCCGCGTGCGCCGCAACCCGGCCGACGCGGTGCTGCGCCCGGGTGAGATCAAGGAGATCGTGGTCAACCCGATCAACGCGGCGGTGCAGAGCACTTACGGCTTCGACATCAGCAGCCGCTACAGCCTGAAGACGGCCACGGCCGGCAACTTTGTCTTCTCGGCCAAGTACACCCAGGTTCAAAGCTACAAGTATGCGCAGTTCGAAGGCGACGAGGCAAGCAACCAGGTCGGCACCCGCAGCTTCAGCGACTGGCCCAACAAGCTGATCACCAGCGTGAACTGGCGTTACGGCGCCTTCAACACCACCCTGGCCGGCCTGCGCAACGGCAAGATCGTCAGCAGCGACGGCAAGGGCTGGATCTCGCCCAAGTGGAGCTTCAATGCCAGCAGCAGCTATGAGTTGAACAAGAGCAGCAGCGTCACCTTCGTCGTCAACAACCTGGCCAACAGCGTGCGCAAGGATGACACCGGTGGCTGGCCGTACTACCCGGTGGGTTACTACTTGCCGCACGGCCGCCAGTTCTGGCTGGAGTTCAACCACGTGCTGGGCAAGTAAAAGGCGAAAGGCAGGGCCG
>JAIXSD010000219.1 GCA_027484885.1 Rubrivivax sp. | reverse complement strand
TGGGTTTGTTCCAGCAGGATTTGCGGGGCGTTGGGTTGCTCCAGCGACAGATCCTTCAGGTACATGCGCTGAATCTGGAAGACGGGGGTGTTGTTCTCTTCGGCCATGATGGGTTTCCCAAAAAAGTAAAGGCCCGCCAGCTTCTTTGCTGCGGGCAGCGGGGCTGATTATGGCGCAGCGAATATTTCAGTCTGTGGGGGTCTGCCCGCTCTTGAAATCGGGCACGGGGCGCCAAAGGGCCGGATGAAAGCCCTGCCCCCGATCCGATCAAACAGTCGCTTGCAGCAGCGTCTGCAGGCCGCCACGCTGGTCCAGGGCAATCAGATCGTCGCAACCGCCGACATGGGTGTCGCCGATGAAGATCTGCGGCACGGTGCGGCGGCCGGTCAGCGCCATCATGGCGTCGCGCTCGGCCGGGTTCAGGTCGATGCGAATTTCTTCGATCTGCTCGACGCCCCGCTGCTTCAGCAAGGCCTTGGCCCGCACACAGTAGGGGCAGACCTGGGTGGTGTACATCTTGACGTGGCTCATGGCCGACTCCTCAAAAACCAAGGCGTGTGCAGCTGAGCCGAGCTCAGGCACTCTTTTCGACGGGCAGATTGGCTTCGCGCCAGGCGTTCAGGCCGCCGGCCAGGGGCACGGCTTTCTCGTAACCCAGCTTGCGCAGCTGCGCCGCAGCACGGCCTGCGCGGGCGCCACTTTGGCACACCACCACCACAGGCAGGCTCTTGTTGCTAGGCAAGCTCTTGTGGCCTTCCAGCGAAGCCAGGGGCACATTGCGCGCGCCGGCGACATGGCCTGAGGCGAACTCGGCTGGCTCGCACACATCGATCAGCACCGCCTTCTCACGGTTCATCAGACGCACGGCTTCGGCCGTGTTGACCGCCCCACCCTGCGCGCCGTTCGCCAGCGTGGGCCAGAGCAAAAGGCCGCCCGAAGTCAGCGCAGCCAAGACCAAAATCCAGTTGTCGAGCAAGAAGTTCAAAGGGCAGCGGCCGTGAGGCGTCCGTGAAAGAGTGGAGGCGAGATTATAGAAAGCCCGCCGGTGCGAGGCAGCGGCGGGCTGGAAGAAGACCCTGGCGGGCCAGGGCTGTGGAGCCGGCTTGGGTTCAGCGCAGCTTGAAGGTGGCCACGGCCGCTTGCAAGGATTGGGCTTGCTGCTCCAGGCTGCTGGCTGCAGCAGCCGCCTCTTCGACCAGGGCCGCGTTCTGCTGCGTCATCTGATCGAGCTGCACCACCGACTGATTGACCAGACCGATGCCCTGACTTTGTTCGCCAGAGGCGGCAGTCACTTCACCGATGATGTCGGACACGCGCTGGACGCTGGCCACGATCTCGGTCATGGTGGCACCGGCGTCGCGCACCAGGCGACTGCCCGACTCGACCCGATCGACGCTGGCTCCGATCAAGGATTTGATCTCCTTGGCCGCTTCGGCCGAGCGCTGTGCCAGAGAGCGCACTTCGCTGGCCACCACGGCAAACCCACGGCCCTGCTCACCCGCACGCGCCGCTTCCACGGCAGCATTCAGTGCCAGGATGTTGGTCTGGAAGGCGATGCCATCGATCACGCCAATGATGTCGTTGATCTTCTTGGAGCTGGTGTTGATCTCTTCCATGGTCGAGACCACCTGGGCCACCACCTCGCCGCCCTTGCGCGCCACCGTGGCGGCCGAGCCGGCCAGCTGGTTGGCCTGAGCCGCCGCTTCGGCGCTCTGGCGCACGGTGTCGGTCAGGGTTTGCATATTGCCGGAGGTCTGTTCCAGCGAGGTCGCCTGCTTCTCGGTGCGCACCGACAGGTCGTGGTTGCCAACCGCGATTTCGCGAGAAGCCACCGACATGGAATCGGTGCCCAAGCGCACATCGCTGACGATGGCGGCCAGGCCTTGCGACATGGCGCGCACCGCATCGAGCAAGCTGCCCTCAGCGCCAGGCGCCACCTGGATGTCTTGCGAGAGATCGCCATCGGCCATCTGACGCATCACATCGCGGGCGTACTCTGGTTCGCCACCCAGCTGGCGCCAGACGCTGCCAATCACCAGGAAAGAGCCGACCCCCAGCGCCACCACCACGACCAAACCGCTGATCACGATGGCAAACAGGCTGGCGGACACGCCGCCCTCGGCCTTGTGCAGGCCGCTCTCGAAGCCTTCGCTGGCGTCCACACGAGCGAGCTTGACCTCGGCATCCAGGGTCTTGAGCGCAGCCTGCATCTTGGGAATCGCACCGGCTTGGTCGCCTTGCTTGATGCCCAGAAACAGCTCGGCCGTGTCCACCGAAGCCGCGAAGTAGGCGTCGAAACCCGACTTCAGCTTGGCGGCGGTGTCGGCCTTGCCTTCGATCTTGGCAATGGCATCCAAGAGCTTGCGAATGCTGGTAGCTCGCTCCTTGGCTTCGTCGAGGCGCTTCTTTTCACCCTCAGCCACGGCACTCTGGATGGTTGCACCGAGCGCTTCCAGCTGGGCGGCCAGTTGCGTGGTGGCATCCACATAGGGGTAGTGAACCTGGCCCACGGCATTGATCGCCGACGAGGTGCGGGCCGAGAAGCCCCACACGACTGCGATGCCGATGGCAAAGATCAACGCTGCAAACACAGGCAAGAGCCAGATTCTGGTCTTTACATTCATTCGAACCTCCAGTGCTGGTGCGCCGCGCCCGACGGCGCACCCGGGTTGAGCGTTGGATCAGTCTACGCTCAGGACCACCTTGACGCTGCCGTCCACAGCGGATTTCTCGATATAGCCGATGGCATCGGGATTGGCGGCCACAAACTTCTTCACTTCAGCCGCCGAGGCCAGTTCCTTGGGAGGTGTGGCCTTGCCCGAAAACACCAGGCGCGACCAAGCGGCCTTGACCTGCGGGCCTTGCTTGCCGGTCACCTTGCTGTAGAACTGGTCGCGCACCGCGGAGCCGTCTGGCAAATCCGTGGCCGCAGCCGCCGCGCCGCTGGGCAGCACGTTCGACTTGCCGAGGAAGATGGTGGCAACCTGGTCGGCCGTCATGCTGGCCGTGGGGCTCTTGCTGTTGACGATCACCGCCACCTGGGCTTGTGCAGCCAGGGCCGAAACGCCCAGGGTGACACCCAAGGCCAGACGCAGGGCGGGGACGTTCAGAGAGATCAGATGCTTGATGCTCATGTCAGGCCTCCCTCTCAGAACACGGTGTCCACAGCGATGCTGTAGACGTTGACATTGCCAACCACGGTGCCGTTGACCGGCACCAGGAACAGACCCTGGGTCTTGGGTTGGATGCGTTCGTACTGCGCCTTGATCGCGATATTGCGATAGGCATCCCAACGCAGGCCCAACGCTTTGGTTTTCTGGCTGATGGCTTGACCGGCCAACACCAGATTGACCCCAGCCTTCAACCCGGCCAGTTGCGGCGTTGGGGCCGGGATGTCGTTGACCGCGTTGGCATCAACCACTTTGAGCTCAGACATCGTCAGGTAAGGCGTGAACTTACCGAAGCGATGGCCCACCGTCAGGTACCAGCCGTTGGTGTCCGACACATAGGAGTCGGTACGGCGCTGGGTGTACTCAAAGTTGGCAAGCCAATCGCCCTGGTCGTAGTTGGCGCCGATCCCGGTGAAGGTGGCCTTCTTGTCGGTAGCGTCCAGCCGATTGCCCAGGGCCGCAAAGGTCGGGCTCAGGGGGGCCAGCGCCGGGTTGCGCAGCGCGCCGACGATGGTCGCCAAGGTGTTGCTGTTGACTGTCAGCTTGCTGTCGACATGACCAAAGCGTAAGGTCAGGCCGCCGTCGAGTTCGACCGTGGCGTTGATACCCACGACTTTGTCCAGCTCGACCTTGTTGCTGGTGACGTAGTTCGAGGACTTGCCGCCGTACAACTGAGCCGTCACGGTGGCCGAGCCCAGAGTGGTCTGGTAGCTCAGATCTGCACCATCAAAGTGGCTGACTGGCACTTGGCCATAGACATCCTGCGGAGGGCGCAACCAAGTGTTCGCGAAGCCCACATCGCGGAAATCCGACACGGCGAAGAACGGGCCGCCCATGCGGCCCAAACGCAGGGCCAGATTGGGCGAAACCTGGGCTTTGACGAAGGCCCATTCCAGGCCCGGGGTGAACTTGCCCTTGCCGTCCTGCTTGGTCAGCACCTGCACGGTGCCCGAGAACATGGCGTTGGCGCGCGCCGTGACCTGCAAGCCCAGCTTGCTGTCGACTTCGCCCGTCACCGAGGTATCGGCGCCACGCGGTTGGCTGTAGAGGGCGTACTTGCCGGTGTCAGAGCTGGACTTGACCAAGCCCAGGGTGCCAAAACCGGAAAAGGAAAACGCAGAGTCACCAGCAGTTTGCGCTTGTGCGGCACCGGCCAGGGTGATCAGGGCCAGGGCCACGGGTGTGAGGAACACGCTCGTTCCAATTCTCATGAATGTCTCCTTTATGAACAGCAAAAAACAGGCATGCCGCACAAATGTGCGCCCAACGCCCAGGTCTGTACAGACGTTGTCGGCCCCGACACCACAGACTTGAGTGCGAATCGCAAGCAAGCGTGAAACATGACTTGCGATAGCGGGCCCGTAGAATCCGGCCAGCCCAAATCGGGCGGCCCTATCAAGCAATGTCCATGTACAAACTCGTGCTCATTCGCCATGGCGAATCCACCTGGAACCTCGAAAACCGTTTCACCGGCTGGACCGATGTTGACCTGACCCCCACCGGTGTGGAGCAGGCCAAACAGGCCGGGCGCTTGATCAAGGATGCAGGCCTTGACTTTGACGTGGCTTACACCTCGATGCTGAAACGTGCGGTATGGACGCTTTGGCATTGTTTGGATCAAATGGACCGGACCTGGTTGCCGGTCGTCCACAGCTGGCGCCTCAACGAGCGCCACTACGGCTCGCTGCAAGGCCTGAACAAGGCGGACATCGCCAAGCAGTATGGTGACGAACAGCTGCTGGTCTGGCGCCGCAGCTACGACACGCCGCCGCCGGCCATGGAGCCCAGCGACCCGCGCAGTGAGCGCGGCGATCTGCGCTACGCCAAGATGGACCCCGAGGACATCCCGCTGACCGAATGCCTGAAAGACACGGTCGCCCGCGTCCTGCCCTTCTGGGAAGGCAGCGTGGCCCCGGCCATCAAGCTGGGCAAGCGGGTCGTGATCGCCGCCCACGGCAACAGCATCCGCGCCCTGGTCAAGTACCTGGACGGCATCGGTGACAACGACATCGTTGGCGTCAACATCCCCAACGGCATCCCCCTGGTCTATGAGCTCGATGCCGATCTGAAGCCGATCAAGAGCTACTACCTCGGCGATGCCGAAGCCGCAGCCAAGGCAGCGGCCGCCGTGGCCAGCCAAGGCAAGGCCTGATCCCCGGGGGGCTCAGCCCCCCCTGATTTGGCCCAGCTCAATCGCCCCTCCCACGCCTGACTCGCGTCAGTGCAGGGGGTTCAGGGTGTCCAGCCCATGCAGGCCGTAGAGGCCGTAAAGGCGCTCGCTGGGCACACGCGCCAGCAAGCTTTTGTCGGGCACCACGGCCACCACGGCATGCTCGGGCCGCGAGGTGTCGCGACGCATGGGCACGGCACAGGCCTTGCCCTGGGCATCGACCAGGGTCATCACCACCGGGCATTGCAGGCTGGCGCCGCGCCGCACCACCACGGCCAGCTCACCGCTGGCCAGGCGCAGCAACTCGCCTGGCGGGTACATGCCGAACTCCTTGATCAGCGCGGCCACCATGGCGTCGCCGGGCGCGGCCTCGTAGGTCTGGCGCGCGGCCAGCTTGATGTCCATGGCCGGCCGGCTGGTGCGGGCGCTGATCTTGGCCATGAAGACATCAACAAGGCGCAGCAGGCGCGCCAGCTCCTCCACCTCGGTCAGGCCGCGCGGATAGCCGCGGCCGCCCGCTTGCTCGTGATGCTGGGCCACGGCGACCAGCCATTCCTCATCGGCCGTGCCGGCAGCGCGCAGGCGCTTGGCGGCCTCCTCGGGGTGGCGGCGGATCTGCTCGCGCTGGCTCTCGGTCAGGCGGCCGCCGGCCATGGCGTAGCGCCCCTGCAGCTCGATGATGCTGGCGTTCATGGTCAGCGCCGCCTTGACGGCCGAGCGCTGGCGCGATTCCGCCCAACCGAGTCGCTGCGCCACCATCAGGCAGAGCGTCGCCACATGCAGGGAATGGGTCAGGCCGTAGAGGCGCAGCTGCTGGTTTTCCTGCCGCACCGATTGGTACAGAGCCACATCGCCATCCTGGCGCGCCAGATTGATCAGCTCGGTGGTGACCTCATCGCAATTGGCCAGGAATTGCTCGCTGTCGCCGAGGCTTTTGAGCATCAGGTCCAGCGACCAGACCGCCTGCTGCCAGCGCGAGGCCAGCGAGGGCGGATCGGCCGGTACGGCCTGCCCCGCTTGCAAGGCCTGCAGCTCCTGCACATCGGCAAAGACGCCGCGTTCCAGCAGGGCCAGCAGCTGGGTCTGGCTGTAGACCTTCTGCCCGCAGGCCAGCAGCAGGCCGCCGGCGGCATCGCGCACATTGAAGGGCAAGGGCGCGCCCACCTGGATCTGTTCCGCCACCAGCTTCAGCAATTGCATCGCGCTCAGCCACTCCTCACTCAGCACGCTGTGGAAGGCCGGGCCCGAAACGGCAGCCCGGCCGCTTCAGCCCTTCACAACCAACGCCGCAAGACCCCCGCCAGCAGCGGCACAATGCTGACGGCATTGCTGCCATGCGGCACGCTGTTGCTGCTCCAGACATGGCGCACGCCCGCGGCCTGCAGGGCCGGCAAGGCATCGCCGTTGAACAAGGCATGGGTCACGGCCACATCGACCGAGGCCGCGCCCCGGGCCAGCAGGCCCTGGGCCGCGCCGATCAGGGTGCGTCCGGTCGAGGCCATATCGTCCAGCAGCACGATGGCCCGGCCGCTCACATCGAGCTCGGGCAAGGCCAGCTCGACCTGGTGGTCGCCATGCCGCACCTTGCGGCCGATGGCATGGTCCAGGCCCCCGGCGACCGCGGCCTCGCGGACCCACTGCGCCGACTCTTCATCGGGCCCGATCAAGAGCGCGCCCGGCACATGCGCGGCAATCCAGGCACCCAGCAACGGCGCCACCGAGAGCGCAAAGCCGGCCCCCGCGGGCATCACCTCATCGAGGCTGGCGATGCGGTGCAGATGCGGGTCCAGGGTGATCACGTGGTTGAACTGCTGGGCCAGCAGGCGCGCGATATGGCGCTGGCTGACCGCCTCGCCGGGCGTGAACTCCATGTCCTGGCGCATGTAGGCCAGATAGGGCGAGACCAGCACCAGGCGGTCGGCGCCCAGCTCGCGCGCGGTGGGCGCGGCGATCAAGAGCTCGACCAGCTTCTCGTTCGGCTGCTGCAAGCCGCGCAGCAGGAAGACCGTGGGCGGCAGTGGCTTGGGCAGAACCAGGCGCAGCTCGCCGTCCGGGAAGCGGTGGCGGCGGATGAAGGCCAGGGGCAGGGCCAGCGCGGCGGCCAGTTCCTCGGCCAATGTGCGCTCGTCCTCGAAGGCCAGCAGCAGGGCCCGGGCATGCAGAAGATCGCTCATGGATGGCGAATCACTTTCAGAGAGAGAACAGGGAGCCGCTGGCAAACTCATGCGGCAGCTGGTCGAGCCGGCCGATCTGGCAGCCCGAGTCTTTTTCGGCCAGTTCGCGGGCAAACTGCAGATCGGCCTCGAACTGGGCATGGATGCGGTACAGCGGCTCACCCGCCCGCACCGGATCACCCAAGCGCTTGAGCAGCAGCAGGCCGGCGCCCGCCACCTGCGGCGCCCCGGCCAGGCGCGCCACGCGGGCGATGCGCAGGTTGTCGATGGCGATGACATGGCCCTCGGCCGGCGCCAGCACCTCATAGCTCAAGGCGCCCACGGCTGGCGTGTCCTGGCGCCGCCCTTGCGCATCGATGATGGCATTCATCTGCGCCAGGGCGCGGCCGCTTTCCAGGATGTCGCGGGCGATGGCATAGCCCTCGCCGCCGCGCACATCGGGGTCGAACTCGATCATGCGGCCGGCCAGTCGAAGCGCCTTCTGGCGCAGGTCTTGCGGCGCAGCGGGGTCACATTGCAGGACCTGCATCACGTCCTGCGCCTCCAGCACCGGGCCAATGCCGCGGCCGATGGGCTGGCGGCCATCGCTGAGCACCACATCGAGCTGCAGGCGCAGATGGCCGGCCACGTATTCAAACAACTTCTTGAGCCGCTGCGCCTCCACCATCGAGCGCACCTTGGCGCTGGGCCCGACCGGGATGTCCAGCACCAGATGGGTGGAGCCGGCCGCGATCTTCTTGGACAGGATGGAGGCCACCATCTGACCCGGCGAGTCGATGGACAGCGGCCGCTCGACCGAGATCAGGATGTCGTCGGCCGGAGAGAGATCGGCTGTGCCGCCCCAGGCCAGGCAGGCGCGGGTGGCACGCACGATCTCGACCATGCGCTCGAAGCCCAGCTCCACATTCGCCAGCACCTCCATGGTGTCGGCCGTGCCCGAGGGCGAGGTGATGGCGCGCGAGCTGGTCTTGGGGCAGAGCATGCCGTGAGCCGCGACGATGGGCACCACCAGCATCGAGGTGCGGTTGCCCGGGATGCCGCCGATGCAGTGTTTGTCCACCACGGGGCCGGCGCCGACCTGGCCTTTCCAGTCCAGACGGCGGCCGACGGCAATCATGGCCTCGGTCAGGTGCAGCACCTCTTCGCGGTCCAGCTCGTACTGGTTGGTGGCCACCACAAAAGCGGCCAGCTCGATCTTGGAGTAACGCGCTTGCGCCACGTCACGGATGATGGCGGCCAGTTCCTCGCGGCCCAGTCGCTCGCCATTGATCTTGCGGTGCAAGGCAGCAATCGATCCCGGCGGCTCGGCATGGGCAATGGTGGCCGCATGGCCCTCGACGACGCCCAGTCGGGCAAAGGCCTCTTCGCTGAGGCCCAGCTCGCAGGCGCTGACGATGCGCTCGTCGTCCACCACATTGAGCACCGCCAGAATGCTGCGCGGGCCCTGGCCGTTGCGGGTGTGGATCTCGACCTTGGACAGGGCCTGGAAACCCGCCGCCCGCACCACCGGGCAATCGCGGTGCAGGTAGGCCACGTTCTCGCGCCAGGTGTCGATGCCGACGCGGCGGATGGACAGCGAGCTCTTGGGCTGCGGGGTGGCGCTCATCCGCCCACTTTAACGGACTCGACTGCGCTCACCCGGCCCGACCTACCAGGCTTTTGTGTCAATTCGCAGCCAGGGCCGCGGCGATCTGCTCACGCACATGCTCGGCCAGGGCGCGGCGGTCGGCATGCGCGCACTCCAGCGCCGGCAGGATCTGGATGTCGATGCCCACGCCGCGAGCCTTGAGCACGGTCCAGAGGCTGGCGATCATGGTGGTGTCGCCGATAAAGCGGGCTGAGCTGCTGAAGCGTTCGCCCGGCTCATACCAGCGCAGGGCCAGGGGCTGGATCACCGTTTCGGTGGCGATGGCCGCCTGAAGCAAATTGCCGTGAAAGGGCAGCAGTTCGGGGCCGGCGCCGGTCGTGCCCTCGGGGAAGACAGCCACGGTGTCGCCCGCCTTGAGCGCATCGGCCATCTGGTGCACCACGCGCAGGGCATCACGCTTGCTGGCGCGCTCGATGAACAAGGTGCCCACACCGGCCGTCAACGCGCCCACCACCGGCCAATGCTTGACATCGGCCTTGGAGACAAAGCGCGCCTCGGGCAGCACCGCATGCACGGCCGCGATGTCCAGCCAGGACACATGGTTGGCGACGATCAGCTTGGGGCCCGGCCGGGCCTGCCCCTGGAGCTGAAGGCGCACACCCATCAGCGCCAGCATCTTGCCCGACCACCAGCGGATGCGGTGGTGGCGCTGCCCCAAGCTCAGGCTCGGGAACAGCAGCTTGATCATCAAGAGCCCATGCAGCACATGCAGGACAAAGCGCAGCAAGCGCCAGGCGGCCAGCAAACTTCGCATCTCAGCGTGCAGCCGCGGCTTCGAAGGCCAGATGGCCGGCCACCACCGTGTAGCGCACCTGAGCCGGCAGCTCGAAGCCGCTGATCTCGTAGGCAAAGGGCGTGTGCTTGCCCTGGCTGCTCAGGCGCTCGGGCGTGACCGCCCAGCTGGCAGCGAGGTCGAAGACGCAGACATCGGCCACGCCGCCCTCGACCAGGCGGCCGGCGCTGGCGCCCAGCGAGCCCAGGGTGCTGCCCAGCACGCGCACCGGCGCGGCCGTGACCACGCCCAGGCTTTGCACCAGCGACAGGCCGCTGTCCTGGCCCCAGCGCAAGGCCAGGCTCAGGAGCAGCTCCAGGCCGGTGGCACCCGGTGTGGCTTCGGCGAAGGGCACATTCTTCTCGTCGGGGGCGACCGGCATGTGGTCGGACACCAGCGCATCCAGCGTGCCATCGGCCAGGCCGGCACGCAGGGCGTCGCGGTCGCGGCCCTGGCGCAGCGGCGGGTTCAGGCGCATGGCCGGGTTGAAGTAGCCGATATCCACATCGCTGAGGTGCAGGGAGTTGATGGACACATCGGCCGTCACCTTGAGACCTTCCTGCTTGGCCGCGCGCACCAGGGCCACGCCGGCCGCGCTGGAGATGCGGCAGAGGTGAACGCGCGCACCGGTCGAGCGCATCAGCTCGAAGATGGTGTGCAGGGCCACGGTCTCGGCCGTCACCGGCACGCCGGACAAGCCCAGGCGGGTGGCCACCGCGCCGCTGGCGGCCACGCCGCCGGACAGATACGCATCGAGCGGGCGCAGCCAGACGGTGTAGTCATACGTGGCCGCGTAAAGCAGGGCGCGGGCCAGCACCAGGGTGTCGCGGATGGGCTGATCGGCCTGCGAGAAGCCGATGCAGCCGGCCTCGGTCAGCTCGGCCATCTCGGTCAGCGACTCACCGCTCAAATGGGTCGTCAGCGCGCCCAGGGGGAAGAGCCGGCAGCGGCTCAGCTTGCGGGCGCGGAACTTGAGCATCTCCACCAGGCCGGGCTCGTCCAGCACCGGGTCGGTGTCGGGCGGGCAGACCAGGCTGGTCACGCCGCCGGCGGCCGCCGCGGCCAGCTCGCTCTCCAGCATGCCTTCGTGCTCATGGCCGGGCTCGCGCAGGCGCGCCGCCAGGTCCACCAGGCCCGGCGCCACCACCAGGCCGCAGGCCTCGATGACACGCTCGGCCGAAAACTCACCCACATCGCCGAGGCCGACGATGCGGCCGTTGGCAATGGCCAGGTCGCCGATGCGGTCCAGGCCGCTGGCCGGGTCAATCAAACGCCCGCCTTTGATAAGAATCTT
>JAIXSD010000495.1 GCA_027484885.1 Rubrivivax sp. | reverse complement strand
GTCGGTCTCCAGCCGCGTGGGCAGCGGCTGCGCCGCGGCAGCCAGCTCGGGCGCCAGCCGCGGCAGCAGCACCACGCTCACGGTCCAGACGGCCAGCAGTGCCATCAACGCATCTCGGCTTCGCCGCGCCAGCGTGGAGACCAGGGCCACAGCCAGTGCCCACAGCGCCAGCCAGGCCGCATAGGCCAGCGCGATCGCCAGCGTCAGCGGGGCGGTGGCTGGCTGGTCCAGTGCGATGGCGACCAGCGCGACGGCCGGGGGCAGCAGCATCAGGGCACCGACGCCCGCCAACGCCAGTAGCTTGCCGGCCACCAGCTGGCCGGGGCGCAGGCCTTGCGCCATCAGCACACGCAGCAGGCCGCTCTCGCGCTCGCGGGCGACCGCAGCGTGGCCGATGAACACCAGCAGCAAGGGCGCCAGCACCTGCAGCACGAACGCCGGCGTCAGCTGGCCAAAGCGCAGCAGCAGGGAGGACTGGCGCACATCGCCGAAGTTGGCGCTGTTCTGCCGGTGCCCTTCAAGAAACAGGGTGTGGCCGGTGAAGGGGTCGATGCCTGCGTCAAAGGCCGCCAGCGCGTTCAGCGGCCGGAACACGAAGTGACCGTAGTGCACCATGCGGTGTGGGTGGCGGTCGGGCTGGGCTTCGAACTCGTGGTCCACCTGGGCCTGGTGGTGCTGGCGCTCAGCATCAGCGGCGCGGCGCTGGTCCCAGGCGGTGAAGGCGGCGACGCTGCCCAGCAGCAGCAACAGCGCCAGGCCCAGCATGGCGACGCGGTCACGCCGCATCAGACGCCACTCTTCCCGCGCGATGCGGCGAACGGCGCTCATGCAACAGCCCCAGCGTAGTGGCGATGCAAGGCGCGCACGTCGAAGCGGTCCGGGCCGCATGCCGTCACTTCCTCGACCAAGCGTCCGGCCAGCAGAAAGCCGATGCGGTCGGCCACCTCGGCCGCGCCCAGCAGGTCGTGCGTGACCATGAGCACGGCCACGCCGCGCGCGCGCAGCTGGCCCAACAGCCGGCTGAACTCGGCGCTGGCCTGCGGGTCCAGCCCGGAGGTGGGCTCGTCCAGCAGCAGCGCTGGCACGTGGCGCGCCAAGGCCAGGGCGATGGCCACCTTCTGACGCATGCCTTTGGAGAAACCGGCCACACGGCGATCGTGTGCGGTGCTGTCCAGTCCGGCAGTCGACAGTGCCTCACGGAGGGCCGCGTCCTTGGCGGCTTGGCCGGCCAGGTCCAGCAGGTAGGCCAAGTTCTCACGGGCGCTCAGATGCTCGTACAGCGCCACGTTCTCGGGGATGTAGGCGATCTGTCGGCGCACGCCGGTGAGGTCAGCGGCTGGGTCGAGGCCACCCACACGCACGCGGCCTGCGCGGGCTCGCACAAAGCCCAGCAACAGGCTGATGGTGGTGGTCTTGCCAGCGCCGTTGGCGCCCAGCAGCGCATAGATCTCGCCGGGCGAGACCTTCAGCGTCAGGCCTTGCAACACGTCGCGTTCGCCGTAGCCGGCGACGGCGTCCTCGATGTCCAGCAGCGGAGCGGGAATGGTGGCCATGTTCAGAACTTGGCCTGCAGGCCCAGTGTGAGCGAGCGCGGGGCACCTGGCGTGACCCAGACGCGGCTGTAGGAGCTGGTGTAGTGGGTGGCGTCGAAGAGGTTGTCGACGTCCAGCGTGGCGCGCAGCGTCGGATTGATGCGCCAGTGCGCCACCAGCTTGGCGGTGGTGTAGGCGGGCAGCTCGAAGCTGGTGCCCGTCTGGCCGAGGCGCGCACCGACATGCGTGACGCCGCCGCCCAGGCCGTAGCGCTGGCCGTTGGCGAAGGCACCTTCGTACACCGCCAGCAGGCTGCCGTTGACCTTGGGCACGTTCAGCAGCCGAGTGCCTGTGGGCAAGGTGCTGTCACGGCGGACCTGCACATCGTTGTAGACCAGGCTGGCGTTGACCCGCCAGGCCATGCTGATCTGGCCGGCGAAGTCCAGCTCCAGCCCACGGCTGCCGACTTCGCCCGCGGCGACTGAGAAGCCGGTGCGGGCCGGATCCGTCTGGGCTGCCGGGTCGGCGGTCAGCACATTGCGCTTGCGGATGTCGAACAGTGCAACCGTCAGGCCCATGCGCTGGCCGGCGCTTTCCCACTTCGCGCCCAGCTCCAATGCACGGCCGCTTTCCGGGGCAAAGGCCTGGCCGGAAAAATCGGTGCCGACGTTGGGCCGGAAGGACTTGCCGGCGCTGGCGTACATCGTCCATTGCGCCGATGGCAACCAGCTGATGCCGAGGCGCGGCGAGGTGGACGAAGGCTCCTGCTGCGTCGCAACACCGCTACGTCGGTTGAGCAGCGTCTGGCGGTGTCGATCCACGCGCACGCCCGCCAGCAGCCGCCACTGGGCGGCCAGGGTGATGGCGTCCTGCGCGTAGAAGGCCGTGCCTCGCTGCTGCTCCAGCGTGTCGGTGTTGGGCGCTGGCGTCGGCTGCGCCTGGCCGTAGACCGGCTGAAAGATGTTGATCGCGTAGGGGCTGGCTGCGCTGGGGTTGATGCGCCGCATCACCGTGTCCATGTCGAAGCGGAAGGTCTCGGCGCCCAGCAGCAACTCGTGCACGACGGAGCCGGCGCGCACGCGGCCCTGCAGTTCGGCCTGCAATGCGGTGTCGTCGGAGTCGTAGTCGCGCAGGCGGCGCTGGCGCGTCAGCGTGCCGTCGGCGCGCAGTGCCGTCGGTTCGGTGGAGAAGCCGTGGATGCCTGTTTCTCGGTAGGACAAGCCCAGTCGGCCGCGCCAGTGCTCGCCCCAGTCGTGGCTCAGGATGAGCTGGTGGCTGCGGTTGTCCACCGTCACGTCGCCATCAGACGGTTCGCCGAGGAAGCGTTCACGCGGGATGACGCCCAGCTGCCCATCGGCCGTGGCGACGACGCCGCGGTCCAGCGGCGTTCGGTGGCGCAGCAGTTCGCCGCTGTAGTCCAGCCGGGTGTCCGCGCCCAGCTTCCAGCTGAAGGCCGGGGCCAGGACCTCGCGGCGGGCCTGCACATGGTCGCGAAAGCTGTCGCGGTCTTCGATGGCCAGGTTGAGCCGGTAAGCCAGTGCCTCGCTCACCGGGCCGGTGCTGTCCAGCGCGGCGCGCTTGAGATTGAAGCTGCCGGCGTAGACCTCCAGCGCATGGCCGGCCTGCCACAGCGGGCGCTTGGAGACGATGTTGAGCGTGCCGCCGGGTTCGCTGCTGCCGTACAGCGACGCGGCCGGCCCTTTGAGGAACTCGATGCGCTCGACGCCGGCCAGGTCACGCGGCGCGTTGAAGCCGCGGTTGGAGGAGAAGCCGTTGAGCAGGGTGGCCATGCCGGTGTTTTCGTTGCCAGCCAGCCCTCGAACCGCGATGTTGTCCCACAGGCCACCGAAGTTGTTTTGGCGCGAGACACCGCCGACGTAGTCGAGCACGTCGTCCAGCTTGGTGGCGCCGAGGTCGTCAATCGCCTGGCGGGTCATCACGCGCACGGATTGCGGCAACTCGCGCAGACGCAGCTCGGTTTTGGCGCCCGATGCCTCGCCGGCGTGGTAGGCGCCGGAGGCGGTACGTCCCACGATCTCGACAGCGGGCAGCGTGGCAGCGGGCTGCGTACCCGTTGGCGGACTGGCGTCTTGTGCGAAGGCGGGATGGGCGCCTAGCGCAGCAAGGGCGGCCAGAGTCAGGGCGGTCAGGCGAGGAAGGGCAGGGCGGTGGTTCATGGCGTGTTCTTTGAGACCTGGGTTCAGAGAGGAGTCAATCTCTAATGGTAATGCAAATGCATTCGCATTAAAGATTGGGGTTTAATCGGAGCCATGGAAAGAAACACCCGACAGCGCACCGCCATCCGCCAAGCCATTGCCGATGCCGCACGGCCTTTGCTGCCTCAAGAGATCCTTCAGGCGGCTGAAGTGGAGGTTCCGGGGCTGAGCCTTGCAACCGTGTACCGCAATCTGCGCACCTTGGTGGATGACGGGGAGTTGCTGGCGGTCACGCTTCCCGGTGAAGTGGCGCGCTATGAGATTGCGGGCGCCGAGCATCACCATCACTTTCAATGTCTGAGCTGTCAGCGTGTGTTCGAGGTCCACGCCTGCCCCGGCAACCTCGCAAGCCTGGCACCCCAAGGTTTCGTGGTTGAACGCCATGAGCTGACGCTCTACGGGCGCTGCACGGACTGCAGCGAGCCCGCGCGAACCCCTGGCGCTCAAAAGACCCTGCGTTCGAAAAGCCGCTGAGCGGCGAGGACCTCAGCGAGCACGGGCGCGTCGCGCGCGTGCCGTCGCACAGCGGCCTGAAACCTCTCGGACTTCGGCAGTTTGAAGCTCCAGGCCCGCGGGCCGAGCTCGCGCGGGATTCCGATGGCTTTGGATGTTAGTCCTGGCCCGCATGGGGCTCAGCGCCCATGCCCGGGTGACTCAACGGCTCGGAGCGTAAGCGGCCAGGAAGACGCGAACACATTCCCGCAGTTGCTCGCTGTTCTCTTTCTCGCTGGGCATCTCAAGCATCAGAAGCCCGCGGATGTGGCCATCCCCGAGAAACATCGATAGAAACAAGTCGGCCGCTTGTCGCGGGTGCTTCACCGTCAGTGCGCCCGCGGCATCAGCGCGCTGCAGGTAGGCGGCCACCTCAGCGATCAGGCGCTGCGCACCCTGGCGGTAAAAGGCGCTGCAGGCTTCGGTTTGTGCACCCGCTGCGCCGTACATCGAGCGGAACTGCCCCAGCGCCTGCTCCTCGCGCGTCAGCGTCAGGAACTGCTCGCCAATCGCCATCAAGGCCTGCCTGGGCTGAAGAGGATCCAGGGATTCGGCGCCGGCCAGGCCGCCCACCACGCGATCGGTGCGCTCACGGATTGCCGCCTCGAACAAACCTTCCTTCGATTTGAAGTGGCTGTAAATGGTCATCTTCGACACGCCGGCGTCGGCGGCGATGGCGTCCATGCTTGCCCGCACCAGGCCGTGTGCGTCGAAGTGTTGGCGCGCGGCATCCAGGATGCGCCGGTAGCGCTCAGGGTCACGCGGGCGGCCGCGTGGCGGCTTGGTGGGTTCCATGTCTTCGGGCTTGCGCATGCTTTAGTGTACTTGACAGTCCAGTATCAATCGATACACTTCCTGTACTTGCAAGTACATCAAATAGGCTTTCATGAGCTCCGCATCCATTCACAGATCACCGGCAGCCGCTGGGGCGATCCGCAGCGTCGCCGCCGCGGCGCTGCTGACCCTGTCGGCCTGCTCGGCGCCACCGGTGCAGCCCCCGACACCCTCGGTGCCCCTGGCCAACGCTTTCGCTCAAGGCCCGGCCATCTCGGTGCCAGCCGCTGATGGAGATTGGTGGGCGGGCTATGGCGATCCGCTGCTGGTGTCGCTGATCGAATCGGCGCTTGCAGCCAATCAGGACATGGCCATGGCGCTGCAGCGTGTCGCCCAGGCCCGAGCAGGGCGAGATGCCCAGGCCTCGCGCTTGTTCCCAACCCTCGGTCTGCAGGCCTCCGCCTTGCGCAGCGAGAGCGGCTTGCCAGAGCCGGTCAAGCAGCAAGGCCAGCCCGATACGCGCGCACTGCGCCTCGGTGTCGACCTGGCCTGGGAACTCGACCTTGCCGGCGGCGTGCGGGCCGCGCGCGACGCGGCGCAAGCGGACACCGAGGCTGCAACGGCCGCTCTTGCGGGCACACGCCTGCTGCTGGCCAGCGAGGTGGCGCGGCAGTACTACCTGCTGCGAGGCACCGAACAGCGCCTTCGCATCGTGCAGGCCCTGGTCGAGACCCAACGCCAAACCGCCAGCGCTGTGGCCAGCCGCTGGCGCGAAGGCGAGGCCAGCGCTTTTGATCTGGACCGCGCACGCGCCGAGGTCGAGGCCTTGGATGCGCAGCTGCCGCCCTTGCGCATGCTCGCCGGCAGCACCCAAACCCGATTGGCCGTGCTCTTGGGCCGCAGCCCGTCGAGCCGCGTTGTCAGTGAGGCCCCGGGCTTTGTCTGGCCCGCCGTGCGCGAGATTGGCACCGGCCAGCCCAGCGATCTCCTGCGGCGCCGGCCCGACCTGATCGCGGCCGAGGCGCGCCTCGCGGCCGAAACGTTGCGCGGTGCCGAGGCCCGCGCCCAGTGGTGGCCCAAGCTCTTCTTGAGTGCCGTGTTCGGCAGCCAGGACCTGCGGCTGAACGGGCTGAACCTGGCGCCCGCTCACTTCTCAAATGTGGCACTGGCCTTTGCCGCGCCGATTTTCAATGCCGGTCGCACCGACGCCGGCATCCGCATGCAGTCCGCCCGCGCCGAGGAGGCGCTGCTGGGCTGGCAGAAGGCGGTGCTGGTGGCGGTGCAGGAGGTCGAGGACAGCCTGTTGGTGCGAAGCGAAGAGGCCATGCGCGCCGCCGCACTGGCCCGCACGCTGGAGCATCGCCGTCGCGCGCTGCAGCGCGGCGAGTCCTTGCTGCGCGCGGGCCAAATCGATCGGCTGGGGCTTCTGGACCTGCAACGTTCAGTGCTGGCCAGCGAGCTCGCGCTGTCCGACAGCCAGTTGCAGCAGGCCCTGGCTGGCCTGCAGCTCTACAAGGCTTTGGGGGGCGGTTTCACAGCCAAGGAGACCGCCAAAGTGACCGCCAAAGTTAGCGCCGAAGAGACCGCCGAAGAGACCGCCACAGAGACCGCGCTCCCCTCCAACTCCATGGCCGCAAGGACACCCCAATGAATCTAATGACTTCTGCCCTCAAGCTCACGGTTCTTGCCGCTGCGAGCGCCTTCTTGGCTGGCTGCGGCGGTCCGCCAGCGCCCACCGCCGCCGTTAAACCGGTTTTTGTGACCACGGTGCAGCCGAGCGCCTCTGCGTCCACACGCAGCTTCACCGCCGTCGTGCGGGCGCGGGTCGAGACGGAACTGGGCTTTCGCACCGGGGGCAAGGTCGT
>JAIXSD010000197.1 GCA_027484885.1 Rubrivivax sp. | reverse complement strand
TCGCGCCGCCGCGTGACGGTCTCGACCTCGGGCGTGGTGCCCATGATCGACCGCCTGCGCGAGGACTGCCCGGTGGCCCTGGCCGTGTCCCTGCATGCGCCGACCGACCCGCTGCGCGACCAGCTCGTGCCGCTGAACAAGAAGTACCCGATTGCCGAGCTGCTGGACGCCTGCAATCGCTACCTGGACAAGGCGCCGCGCGACTTCATCACCTTCGAATACTGCATGCTGGACGGTGTCAATGACACGCCGGAGCAGGCGCAGGAACTGGTCAGGCTGCTGCGCGGGGCCAACGGGGTCTCTTGCAAGATCAATCTGATCCCCTTCAATCCCTTCCCGGCTTCGGGCTTGCTGCGCAGCTCGAACGAGCGCGTGAAGGCTTTTGCCGAGGTGCTGCTCAATGCCGGCCTGGTGACGACGGTGCGCAAGACGCGCGGCGACGACATCGACGCGGCCTGCGGGCAGCTGGCCGGCGAGGTGCAAGACCGCACCCAGGCCCATATTCGCATGGTGCGTGCGCCAGTGGTGGTAAAAGGCGCAAGTTCTCCCTGAATGCAGTGAACTTTTCGAACCCCTGGTGAAGACAACAGCCCGATGAAAACAAGAACTGAGCAGACAGGTTTGGCATCTTTGGTGGCGAACTCCGGGCCCCGCATGCTGTTGGCGGGCTTGGTGCTGATGCTGGCGGCCTGTGCGGCCCCGGCGCCCACTGCCAGCACCGGCCCGCGTACCGCCTTCGATCAGACCGATGCGGACCGCCGCGCCGGCGTGCGCCTGGAGCTGGCAGCCGGTTATTTCTCGCGCGGCCAGTACAACACCGCGCTCGACGAAATCAAGCAAGCCCTGACCGCCAAGCCCGAGATGCGCGAGGCCATCAATCTGCGAGGCCTGGTCTATGCCGCCATGGGCGAAACCCAGCTGGCCGACGACAACTTCCGCCGCGCGTTGGTGCTCTACCCGCAAGACCCCGACACCTTGCACAACTACGGCTGGTTGATGTGCCAGCAGCAGCGCTGGGCCGAAGCCAGCAGCCGCTTCGAGCAGGCCCTGGCCCAGCCCAGCTACCGCGCGCCGGCCCGAACCTATCTGGCCAAGGGTGTGTGCGAAGCGCGCGCCGGCCGTCTGCCGGATGCCGAAGCCAGCCTGGTCAAGGCCTTCGAGTTCGATCCGGGCAATCCGGCCGTGGCCGTCAATCTGGCCGAGGTGCTCTATCGCAATCAGCAGTACGAGCGCGCGCGTTTCTATATCAAGCGGGTCAATGCCCAGGAGGACCAGAGCACAGCGCAGACGCTGTGGCTGGCCCTGCGCATTGAGCGCCGTCTCAACAACAATGCCGGCGTGGACGAACTGGGGCAATTGCTGCGCCGTCGTCATCCGCAGTCGGCCGAGCTGCAAGCCTTGAACAATGGGCGCTTCGATGAGTGAAGAGGGAGATCGCATGTCTTCGATCCTGAGCGAGGCCGCGCCCGTGTCGGGCACGGCCGCGCCGCGCCAGACCGCAGGCGCTTGGTTGCGCGATGCGCGCCAACGCCATGGCCTGCACATCGTTGCCCTGGCGGCCACGCTCAAGGTTCACCCGTCCAAGCTGGAAGCGCTGGAAGCCGACCGCTGGGACGAGCTGCCGGACACCACCTTCGTGCGCGCCCTGGCCAAGTCCATCTGTCGCGTGCTCAAGATCGATGCCGCGCCGGTGCTGGCCTTGCTGCCCAACAGCGAAGACCGCGAGCTGACCATGTCGCGCGGCCTGAATCAGCCCTTCCGCGACCGCACAGCCGGGGAGGGCGGTTTTTCCTTGGCCCTCATTCAGCGGCCGGTGGTGTGGGGGCCGGCCTTGTTGCTGGCTGCCGCGGTCGCTGTGTATCTGATGCCGGCGGCCTGGTTGCCCTCGGCCGCCTCGCTCGGCGCGGCAGGCCCGGCTGCCAGCGAGGCGGCGGAGTCGACCCCAGCCGCTTTGCCGGTGCCGGTCGAGGCGCCTTTGGCCACGGCTTCGGCCCCGGTGCTCGCGTCGCCCGGTTCGGCCCCCGCAGCCTTGGCTCAGCCGACCCCATCGCTGCAAGCACCCGCCAGCGCCGCTGCTGTGGGCCTGCAGGCCACAGCTGGGTCGGACTTGCGTTTGAACCCGCCGTCACCTGCCTTGCCGAAGCCACTTGCCGCAGCCGCTTCGGCAGCTGCGCCGCCGCCGCCGCCGCCGCCGCCGCCGGGCTCGGTGCCGCTGGTCGTCAAGGTCAGCTCCGAATCCTGGGTCGAGGTGGTGGACGCCTCGGGCCGCACCCTCTTGTCCAAGCTCCTGCGTCCCGGTGATGCGCAGAATCTGGCGGGCCTGCCGCCGCTGCGCGTGCGCGTGGGCAATGTGGCCGGCACCGAATTGGTCCTGCGCGGCGAGCCGGTGGATCTGGTCTCGCGGTCCAAGGACAACGTGGCGCGCCTGGAACTGAATTGACCGATGGAGCCGAGCGGTGCCGGCGCGTGACCCTTCACCCGAGCCTGCACCCTCGCGATCCCAAGCCCTGTTTTTTGCCGAACCTCACAGCAGCATCGACATATGAGCGCAACGCCTGACGAGACCAGCCCCGCGCTGGCGTCCTCCTCCTTCCTGGCCGTGGCCGCCGCCCAACCGGCCGCGCGCCGTTCGCGCCAGGCCCAGGTTCGCTGGGGTTCGCGCGTGGTCACCATCGGCGGTGATGCACCGGTGCGCGTGCAGTCCATGACCAACACCGATACCGTGGATGTGATCGGCACCGCCATCCAGATCAAGGAGCTGGCGATTGCCGGCTCGGAGCTGGTGCGCATCACAGTCAACACGCCCGAGGCTGCCGAGGCCGTGCCGCACATCCGCGAGCAGCTCGACCGCATGGGCATCGACGTGCCCCTGGTGGGCGATTTCCATTACAACGGCCACCGTCTGCTGAGCGAGTACCCGGCCATGGCGCAAGCCCTGTCCAAGTACCGCATCAACCCGGGCAATGTGGGCAAGGGCGACAAGAAAGACCGCCAGTTCGCCATGATGATCGAGGCCGCGATCAAGTACGACAAGGTCGTGCGCATCGGCGTCAACTGGGGCAGCCTGGACCAGGAACTGCTCGCCGCCATGATGGACGAGAACGCCCAGCGCGCCGAGTCCTGGGATGCCAAGCAGGTCATGTACCAGGCGCTGATCCAGTCGGCCCTGAGTTCGGCCGAGTACGCCCGCGAACTGGGCATGAATCCCGACAACATCATCATCAGCTGCAAGGTCAGCGGCGTGCAGGACCTGATCTCGGTCTACCGCGCGCTCAGCCAGCGCTGCGATTACGCCCTGCACCTGGGTCTGACCGAAGCCGGCATGGGCACCAAGGGCACGGTGGCATCAAGCACAGCTTTGTCCATCCTGCTGCAAGAGGGCATTGGCGACACCATCCGTGTTTCGTTGACGCCCCAGCCTGGCGAATCTCGCACGCAAGAGGTGGTGGTGGCGCTGGAGATCTTGCAGTCTCTGGGCCTGCGCGCCTTCAACCCCAGCGTGACAGCCTGCCCCGGCTGCGGCCGCACCACCAGCACCACCTTCCAGGAGCTGGCCAAGCAGATCGACGACTTCCTGCGCGAGCAAATGCCGGTCTGGCGCAAAAAGTACCCCGGCGTGGAAAACCTCAAGGTGGCCGTGATGGGCTGCATCGTCAACGGCCCGGGCGAGAGCAAGCACGCCGACATCGGCATCAGCCTGCCCGGCACCGGCGAGGCGCCGGCGGCACCGGTCTTCATCGACGGCGAGAAGG
>JAIXSD010000372.1 GCA_027484885.1 Rubrivivax sp. | reverse complement strand
GCTCCTTCGCGCTGCTGTGCTGCGCCCAAGCGACCAGGCACATCAGCAGCAGCATCAGAACTGAGCGGAGCGGCATCATCGAAGCATGATACCCAGCGAGCAAGGCGCGGGCTCACAAGTTCGTCGGGTTCAACGATGGGCTGACGCCGGTCGCCGCGTGCAGTGACCGGATGCCCGGCGCAGGGGAGCTCGATGCGCAAGTGGCGGCTCATGCTGAGTGCTGAGCTGAGGCTCCAGGGAGCTTCATATTCAAGACATGACCCTCATTTCCTCCATCTGCATCAGGCGTCTCTGGCGGGTGGTGAAATGTTCTACAACGTGTACTTAAAGCTGACTCTGATCGCACCATGAAATACAACCCACCTCAATCTAGGAATCGCAGTCGCCGACTTCGCAAGAAGCTCCGAATTGGTGAATTTCGTGAGTTGGGGTTTTCGGTCAAGGTGGAGTTCAAGCGGGAGCTGAGCCAGGAAGAAAGCTTGTCTCTGACTTTTGATTTCCTGGCGCAGGTGATCGACCCACGTGGTCTTGCATACGGCGGCTCTTGGGACGATTCGTACCTGTCCACCATGCAGCCGGGCTCTGTCACCGAGGCGGATCGTGAGGCCATTACCACCTGGTTGCTGTCCAGGAGCGAGGTCAGTGCGGTCGTCACGGGGGAATACACGGACAGTTGGCACTGTGGTCCACAGTATGTGTACCGACCGCCGACCGAGCACCGAGAACCTTCGGTGTGATTCAGGCGCTGAACACCAGGCGAGTTGAGACAAGGTGCGTGCAGAACTGTGGAGCCAGCCTTCGACAAACCTAGGTGTTTGCGCCCTGGCCTTTACCTACCTGTCGTCTGCCCGTCATACCCCACCCGCTGAGCCATGGCACCGAGGCCTTGGTGCCAATCGAAGTCACCTACACCTTCCCGCCGAATCACCGTGTCGATGGTGCAGCGCTAGTTGAGCACCGGGCGCCCCATGCACAAGCAGTTCATCGAGCCGACCAAGCGCAACGCCAACGTCATCCTGCCCCACGGCGCCAACGGCCCAGCGGTGGACATCATCACCACCAAGGTGAGGAGTCTGTTGCAGGAGATGGAGCGGGGGTGAGCGGCGTAGGAGTTGGGTAACGTCGAGGTTGTCGGCGCCGCGCCTGCGCTTGCGGCGGTTTGCGCCTGGGCTGTGCTGCGCCATGGGAACACAACCGTATCCCCCAAATCGATCTGTTGGCGTAAGCCCTTATCTCACAGACGTCAATCCCCGCTGGATTCAAGCACTTTGGCGTGTCATCTGGCCGCAAGGGCAATCGTGCTTCGGTTGAACAGGTGCGGACTGAGTATTCAAGACTAGACCCTGAATTCCGTAGTTCCGAGTTCGGTGAGTTCTAGCTGGAGAGCTCTAGCTTGAAGCCTCGAGGCTGCTATTCGAGAGACGTCCTCACTGCCATCAAACAGCCAAGCAGAACGATCACCAAGTATGAAACGCGGGCCTGCCTTGCATGGGATCGTTCGATCAGTTCCTTCGTCTCGTTGAGGGGCCTCAATGACCCGTGCTCGTCGGCCACCGACCAGACGACTGCATTCCCTTTCCAGTTGGCCCAATGCACCGTTAGCACCGTGCCTGTTTTCAATCGCCCCTCCAAGCCATTGTTGATGGTCAGCAGACCTACACGCTTCAACGGATCGCCCATGTCGATACGCAAGTCAAGGAGTGCAGGCTTTGACCGCCGCGCGGGTTGCACCTCAAGCAACGGTGCGGTCAGCACCTGTAGTTGCTCCTCTGAAGGCATGGCAGATCGATCAGCAAGCAAGGCCACGAGCACAGCTAGGCCCAAGATCCAGGCGATTGAGTGAATCAAGTAGCGCTTCAAGACTCGCCACCCCACAGTAGCTTTGCAATCGTGGCAAGTATGAGTACTTGCACGAGCAAGTTGAGGAGGCGCGTATTCCAAGTTGCTGGCGGCTTTTGCTCGTTGAGGTTGTGCCGTGTGCCAGCCTGACTCCGAACCTCGCGACCAGCAATGTCCTCGATTGCAAGCACCTCATGCGCCGCGTCACCAGATCGAATGCCCCATCGATACCTTTGGCCCACGAACAAGTCACTGCTCACGCTCCAGTCATATGAAATGACTTGCCAGCGAGTGCGCTCCGATGGCGCAATCATCATGACGATGTGGCGCTGCCGCCCGCGCTGGACCGCTGGGACGTCTTGAAGGCTCACCAATTGCGCTTCTGCGTATTCAAGTTCAACGTCCCTGGACGCCACCCAATCCCTCGCACCCCAGAACGCCCAAATCAAAACGCCCAAGAGGAAGGCCACAGGAACCCAGCGATTCATGCCGATGGCTCCATGCTGCACATGCCAAACACCTTTCTCGAAATCATCATCTCCCGCGTTTCCAAGGCCGGCTTGAAGCCCCGTATCTCTGCCACGAACTCATAAGCTCGCATAGAGAGGATCATATGGGCAGGGAACTTAGGGTTAGGCCTCACACCAGTTTGAGGTCAAACGCGTGCTGGGTCAAAAGCGCGGGCTGACCTTCACGCCCTCATGCCCGACCCTCATGCCCCATTCTCGGGCTTGCGGCGCGCGGTGATGAAGTAGAGCAAAGGCCCGAAGGAGCCCACCACCAGCGAGAAGATCGCCCAGGGCCAGAAGGGCCGCCCCTGGGCTTGCGCGTCGCGGCGCATGAAGACCAAGAGCAAGACCATGACGATGATCAGATCGGCCATCACCTGCCAACCCTCGGGGATGCGCAGCAGCACCTGCACCAACTCCAGCACCCCGCCGGCATGCTGCACGGCGTAGACGCTCAAGGCGCTGAAGAGCAGCAGCACGACGATCAACACGGGCTTGTTCATGGCTTGTTTTCTTCCTTGCTGTCAGAAGTTGAATGAGTAAGAAGAACAAAGCCAGTGTCCGAGCCGAGAAGCCGCGCCGCAATTACCTCGCAGGTCATTGAGAAGAGAAGGGAAGAGAAGAGGCGGCCGGGCTGTGGTGGAATCCGCTCATGCTCGCCGCCAGCCCCTCACTTCGCGAAACCCTGCAAAGCGCACGCAAGGCGCGCCGCATCAGTCAACTGGAGCTGGCCTTGCGCCTGGGGGTGAGCCAGCGCCATGTGAGCTTTGTCGAGAGCGGGCGGGCCCAGGCCAGCCGTGAGCTGCTGCTGGCCTGGTTGCAGGAGCTGCAAGCGCCGCTGGCCCTGCGCAACACCGCCTTGCAACAAGCCGGCTTTGCCGCCGCCTACAGCGGCAATGAGTTGGGCGCGGCGGTGCTGGCGCCGGTGCGCGAGGCCCTGACGCTGATGCTGGCGGCCCACGACCCGCTGCCCGCCATGGTGATGGACGCCGGCTGGAACATCTTGCAAATGAACCAAGGCGCCCGCTGGATGGCGCTGACGCTGATGCCCTGGCTGGCCGAGCAGCCGCCGGGCCAGAGCCTCAATATGCTGGACCTGCTGCTGCACCCCGAAGGCATGAGCCGCCACATCAGCAATCTGGACGAAGTGGCCCCCGCCATGCTGGCCCATCTGCGCGACGACGCCTCGGTCGTGCCCGAGTTGCAAGCCCGTGTGGATCAGTTGGCGGCGCAGTTTGAAGCCCGCCTGGGCGGCCAAAAGCTGGCGCCCTGGACACGCCAACTGGCCCCGGTCTTGACCACCCGCTTCGCCACCGTCCACGGCGAGCTGGCCTTTTTCAGCATGTTCTCCACCTTCGGCACACCGCAGGACATCACGCTGGCCTCGTTGCGGGTGGAGCATGTCTTCCCGGCCGACGCCAAGACACGTGCGGTGCTGGAAGCCGCGGTTTGTGAGCATGTTTAAGGCCTGACCCTCAAGCTCGACGGGCTACCCCGTATTCAAGTGGTTAGACTGCTTCCTACGGTCCGTTCAGGTGCGGACCCAAGCATCAAGCGGTATGCCGATGAGTGCTGAACAATTTAAATCGGGAGAGAGAATGCAGAGTAAAGACTCAAGAATTGGCGCGATCAGTACATTCCTTCAGCAATTGGAACACCTGAAAGGCGACGTACCTAAGGGGCAGCAGCTGTATTTCCGGGGGCATGCTAAGAGCAGCTACGAGCTAGCGCCGTCCATTTATAGGAATCGGGGCTGGATTGATAACGAGGCAACCATGCTGAAGGAGGTGGTGCTGCGCTGCCCCGGTGAATTTGCTGGCAGCATGTCGACGTTCCAAACGCTGGCTAGGCTGCAACATTACGGTTTGCCCACAAGGTTGTTGGATGTCACAACCAACCCTTTGGTTGCACTGTACTTCGCTTGCCAGATAGAGGATGGGGGTGAGGACGCCGAAGTCATCGTGATGAGTTTCGATGTCAAAGAAGTCAAGTACTTCGACAGTGACACTGTGAACGTTGTTGCTAACTTGAGTCGTCGCCCTAGCGATTTTTTTGTGCCAGACATCGAGAACCTCGATGCATTCAATGCTGATGGTTCGATCAAGTTACTGCATCACGATGTATGCCAAGACCGCCCACACTTCGAGCCCAAAATTCGTCGCGCGGATTTGCAGCGGGTCGTTTGTGTTCGCCCTCGACTAGAGAATCCTCGCATCATTCGGCAAGAAGGCGCTTTCTTGCTCTTTGGCTGCAATGGGGTCAAGTCCCGGGCAGCGCCTATTCCGAAGAGTTCTGTCCTGACAAAGCTGACCATCAATCGAGAAAGAAAGCGGCTGATCCTGGATCAGCTGGAGACGCTTGGTTTGAGCAAGGCGACACTGTTTCCGGAGATAGATGCAGTCGCTTTTCACGTGAAGGGGCTTTATGCGAGTTCCGTAGCTGCCCCTGTGGCCTTGGGAGCAAACCAACAGTCGGTACGGGACGCTCTGGCTGCGAGACCTTCAGCCAGTAGCTCTGAAATTGCGAGCGCCACGGGACTTTCTATGAATGCAGTTGTTCGTGCCCTGGCGACATTGCGAACCTTGGGCCTTGTAGAAGGCGTCGGGTTTCGTCGGCTTGCACGTTGGCGCCTCGTAGTAGAGCAAGCCGGTCCTGTTGAATCGGCACATGACAAATTGCTTCTGGTGAACTAGAGCCTACGCACAGGAGGCTAGGCAGCGCTGCCGATCTCAACCGAGTTGCATGGGCTAAACGCCGTGGCGGCCGCAAGAGGCCCTTATGTTTTGCTGACCTGTGCTACGACGTGCCGACGGAGCTCAAACAGTCATGCTGTAGTCTGAAGAATCGGCGCGTCGGTACTGCTCTCGCCACCGACGGTCAGCCGTCCCTCAATGATCAAAATGCAACCTCAACACCGCCTGCCCCGCCCCCAGGCTGGCGCTGCTGAGTTTGTCGGCCAGGTGACGGATCAGGACGCCGGAGACGCGGGCCATGGCGGCGTCGAGCTGGCGTTCAATGTCCTCATCGCTGTCCATCAACGCATCCAGATCCAGCGGCGCTTCCGCCGCTGCGGCTGCGCTCGCTGAGCCATCGCCCGACCCCGCAGCCGATCCCCCCAGCCTCAGCGGCTCACCCTCGTGCAGCAACTCCAGATCGAAGTTGAATTCATCGAATGAGCCGCGGATGACCAGCAAGCGGCCGCCGCCTGCGGCCTGGATCGCTTCGCTGGCTTCCAGGGCGGCCAGGGCGGCGCGGCGGACGATGTCCATGCGGGCGCCCCAGGCGGCGCCTTGGCGCTCGACAAAAGCGGTGAGCTGGTGGTTGATCGAGCCTTGACCCGCGCCTTGGCCGGGGTCCAGCTCGCAGCTGGCGCGCAAGCGGGTGCCCAAGCGGAACAACAAGTTCAGGCCCATCACGCAGACGCCGGTGACCACAAAGCCATCGCCTGCCAGCATGGCCACGCCCTCGGGCAGGCCTTGGCTGAGCCCGGGCATCAGCATGGTGGCCAGGCCGGCGCAGAGCGATAAGCCGACCATGAAGATGCCGCGGCTGTCGAGCGCGCGGGTGGCGATCATCTCGATGCCGGAGACGATCAGGTAGGCGGCGGCATAGAGCGAGATGGCGCCCAGCACGGCCTGCGGGATCAGCGTGAGCGCCATGGTCAGCAGCGGGCTCAGGGCCACCAGCAGCAGCAGGGCGGCGCAGGCCAGGCCGATGTAGCGGCTGCTGGAGCCGGTGGCGTGCACCAGGGCGATATTGGCCGAGCTGGGCGCGGTGGGGAAGCTGCCGAACAGGCCGCTCAGGAAATCACTCGCGCCATTGGCGCGGATGCCACGGCCCACCATTTGCATATCGGCGCGGCGCCAGTCGGCGTTGTCGGTCTTGTCCATCACGATCAGGCAGCCGATGTTGTCCAGCTGGTTGAGCGTGGCGATCAGCACGATGGCAAAAATGATCTCGGGGCCCAGGTTGAAGCTGGGCGCAATCGGCTGCGGCAGGGCCAGCCAGGGCGCACTGTGCAGCCACTCCAGGCCCAGCAGCCGGTCGCTAAAAGCGGCGATCAGCAGGCCCATCAGCAAGCCGGCCAACACCCCCAGCAGCTTGAAGCGCCGCCCGCCCCAGACCGAGAGCACCACGATGCTGGCCAGGGTGGCGCCCGAGATGAGGGCGCTGATGCCGTCGATCTGCAGGGTTTGCAAGCCGGTGGCCGCGCCGGCTGAGGCTTCATGGATGCCCAGGGCATTGCGCATGGCCGGCTCCACCAGGCCCAAGCCACCCATGCACACCACGGTGCCCACCACGGTGGGCGGGAAGAGGGCGCGCAGATGGCGCATCAGCGGGCCCACGCAGAGCGTGACGCCGGCGGCGATCAGGCTCACCTGCACCAGGGAGCCCAGGCCGTAGCTGGCGATGGCCGCGCCGGCCACGGTGATCATCATCGGGTCGGGCTGAAACACCAGCAGGGTGCCGCTGCCCCAGCGCCCGCCCCAGGCCTGCAGGGCCGTGCCCATGGCCATGCCCAGCAGGGTCATGGCGACGATGGAGTGGGTTTGCGGCAGGCTCAGGCCCGCGATCTTGGCAGCGGCCAGCACATGGGCGATCAGGGCCAGCACCGTGGCCGCATGTTGCAGGGCCAGCAGGCCCAGGGCCCCGCGCGGCGGGCATTCATCGGCCGCGTAGATCAGCTCAAAGGGCCGGCGCACCGGCTTGGACGGGGGCAGCCAGCGGCTCAGAGCGTGGTGGATCAAGGTGTGGGACTCTCAGGTCTTGGTGGTGGGGGGCGTGGCCTTGGCTGCAACCGTGGCCGTAATCGTGGCCGCAAGGGGGCTGTCCAGCAGCAGCACATAGCGCCGCGCCAGCCAGACACAGCGCTCGAACACGGTGGTTGCGCTGAACACGGCCTGGCGCAGGCCGGCTTCCAGATCGCTGCCTTGCAGGCGGCGGCGGATGCCGTCCATCAGCTCCGAGCGGTCGTGTGTGAGGCTGCGCAGCAGCTCCAGGTCTTCGGCGTCGGGCTGGGCGCGGGCGGCGGTTTCGGCCAGGGCCTCCAGCATCATGTGCAGGCTTTGCACCAGCTGGTCCAGCAGCTGGGCCACGGTGGCGCGGCCGGCTTTGTCATCGTCATCACCCTCATCCCCGCCGCTGGCCACCTGGGCGGCCTGGTGCAGCTCCACCAGCGATTCCTGCAACGAGGCGAGCAGGCGGTTGCGGTCGCGCAGCACCATGCTGCGCTCCAGCACATCGCGGCTGCGCTGGCGGTCGGCCAGCTCCACCAGGAACTGCTCGCAGAGCTGCAGCACCTGGCTCTCGGCGGCCTGGCGCTGGTCCGCCGTGGTCAGGGCCGCGGGCGCGTCCTGACGCAAGGCGTCGAGGTAGGCGGGCAAGCAGGCGAGCAGGCGCTGCTGCTCCTTGTCGGCCAGCAGGAGGGCGGTTTCGGCTTCGTCCAGGGCCTCGTCGTGTACGAAATGCGGCTTGCTCAGGTTCTCTTGCAGCGAGGGCGCGGCCCAGGCCTCCAGCCAGCGCAGCGAGGGCGCCTCCAGCGCACGGCTGGCCAGATCGCTGAGCAGCTGCACCACCATGTAGAAAGCCGCCAGCCGCGCCGGCAGGCCCATCTGGAACTGGTCCAGCAGGCGGCCGAAGGGGTCGTCCAGCAGCCAGCGGTTGCCGGCGTAAAACGCCAGCGTCAGCACGAGGCCTTGCAGGCGCAGCAGCACCTGGAACAGCACCAGTTGGCGCGCGCTGCCCTGCAGGCGGCCGGCCAGGCTCCAGGCCGAGGCGGCCGAGCCCAGGCCGGCGCCCATCACCAGCATGGCGCCACCGTTCCAGCCGATCAGGCCGCCGGCTGCCAGGCTCATGGTGATGACGACCACGGTGGTGGACGATTGCGCCGCCCAGGCCACGGCCGCGCCGATGGCGAAGCTGGGCAGCAGCCAGACGCCCAGCTCGCTGATGTGCAGGCGCAGCCAGGGCTCGGTGCGCAGCAGGGCGGCGCCGCTCTTGATGAAATCGGTGCCCAGGAACAGCAGGCCCAGGCCCAGCAGGGCGCCCACGGCATGGCGCCAGCGGGTCGATTGGTCGATCTGCCGGTAGTAGGCGATGCCGGTCAGCCCGACCAGGCACAGGGCCAGGGCATGCAGGTCGATGGCGGCCACCAGGGCCAGCGCCGAGGTGCCGAGGTTGGCCCAGCGGATGATGGGAAACGCGCGTTTGCGGTCCATGGCGCCGGCGGTGACCAGGGCCACCAGCACATGGATGACGGCATTGACGCTTTGCATCACCGCGCCGGCCAGCAGGCCGAACAAGGCCAGCGAGCCCGGGCCGGTGACGGCGCGCGCGATCAGCTGGCGCAGGCGGCGCCCGATCACCTGGCGCAGATTGCTGCTGATCAGGCGAACGCCGATGAAGAACAGGCCCAGCCCGGCGAACAGGCTGATGAAGATGGTCATGGGGGAACCGTGTGAATCCGCAGTCAGGCGTTCAGCTGGCGCAGACCCTCAGCGCGGTCGCTCACACTGTCGATGATTTTGAGGAAGCCGCTGATCTCGAACACTTCGCGCACATGCTGGGGCAGGCCGCAAAGCAGCAGGCGGCCCTGCGCCTGCTTGGCGCGCTTGGCCGCCATCAGCACCACGCGCAGGCCGGCGCTGGAGATGTAGTCCACGGTGGCGAAGTCCAGCAGGGCGCGGGCGCCGGGCGTGGCGAACAGGTCTTGCACGGCCAGCTCGAAGGCGCCGGCGGTGGCGCTGTCGATGCGGCCCTTGAGTTGAACCAGGCGGGCGCCTTGCTCATCGCTGCTGTGGTGTTCGAAGCTCATGGGATGTCTTTCTTCAAGTCGATTTTTTGGGTGGCGCTGAGAGGTAGCGTTAGCGCTTGAGCGTCTTCAAGAGCACGATCAGGTTGCCGCTGCCGTCGTAGAAGGCGCGCACCTCGTCCATCATGGTTTTGACCATGTGCACGCCCAGGCCGCCCACTTCGCGCGCTTCGACGCTGGCGTCGAGGCTGGGGGCGGGGGCTTGGACGAAGGGGTCGAAGGGCGGGGCGTCGTCCTTGAGGATGATTTCCAGCCATTCGTCCGAGCGCGAGAGGCGAACATGGATGGGGCGGTCGGGCGCGCCGTGCAGGCCGTGCTGGATGGTGTTGGTGATCAGCTCTTCCAGGCAGAGGTTGACGGCAAAGGCCAGGTCGGGGCGCTCGGCCAGGGCTTCGTCCACGGCCTCGGCCAGGCCGGCGATTTCCTCGACGCGGCTGTCCAGGCGGTACTCCAGCAGCAGGGTCTTGTTCTTCAATTCCAGGGGGGCATGGCTCACGGTCAGAGCTCCTCGGGCTTGTGGGCTGGCGGGCGTGTCGGTGGGGGCGGGCATGGGCTGGGCGGCGGCAGCCTCGCCCTGCGGTTTGCGGCAGAGCAGCAGGGCGGTCAGGTCGTCGCTGGGCTCGGCGCCGCCGACGAAGGCGGCCACATCGCGCACCAGGCTGGCCAGCTTGGCGGCGGCTTGCGGCTCGCGGCTGCTGCGCAGCCAGGCGATCAGGCGGTCTTCGCCGTAGGCCTGCTCGGCGGCGTCGAAGGCTTCGGTGATGCCGTCGGTGTAGAGCAAGAGGGTGTCGCCGCAGGCCAGGCGGGCATGCTGGCGGCTGTAGCTCATGCCGGGCAGCACGCCGAGGGCGATGTCGCGCGGGCAGTCCAGGGCCAGCACCTCGCCCTGCGCGGTGCGCAGCAAGGGGGCGGGGTGGCCGGCGCTGGCATAGGCCAGGCTGCCGTCGCGCGGGTCGTAGATGCAGTAGCAGGCGGTGACGAACAGCTCCATCGGGTTGCGCCCGCTGAGCATGTCGTTGGCTCGGGCCAGCACCTCCTCGGGGCTCAGCTCGTCTTGCGCCAGGTCTTGCAGCACCGTGCGCGACACCGCCATGAAGAAGGCCGCGCCCACGCCCTTGCCCGCCACATCGGCCACCAGAAAGCCCCAGCGGCCTTCGGACAAGGCGAAGCAGTCGTAAAAATCACCGCCCAGCTCGCGCGCCGGGTGCATGCAGGCTTGCATGGAAAAGTCGGCCGTGTCCGGGAAATGCTGGGGCAGGATGGCCTGCTGCATGTCGCGGGCGGACTCCAGCTCTTCCTGCACTCGCAGGGCGGCCAGGTGCAGCTGGTCGTTCTTGTCGGCCAGCTCCAGGGTGCGCTGCTGCACCAGGCGCTCCAGCTCGCGCTGGCGCGATTCGTTCTGCTCGCGGATCACATCGAGCAGGCGCCCGACTTCGGAGGCCACGGTGTTGAAATTGCCCGCCACCAGAACCAGCTCGTCCTGCGTGTCGATGCGGATGCGGGTGTCCAGGCGGCCGGCGCAGAAGTCTTGCGTGCCCTGCGAGAGCTGGCGCAGCGAGCGCAGGGTCGAGACATAAATGCCGGCGAACAGGTAGGCGATCGCCGCCATCGCGCCCACCAGCAGGGCGCCCACCTGCCACTGGCTGCGGCGCAGCTGGGTCAGGCGCTCCTGCAGCAGGGCATCGGCCTGCACGGTGCTGGCCACCAGCAAGGCCTGGGCCTGGGCGAGATTGGCGCTGGCGATGGGGCGCAGCTCGGCCAGGGCTTGGGGCGTGTCCAGCACCTTGTCGACGGCGTCCTGCTGGCGCTCGATGCGGGCCAGCAGCTCGTCGAGCTGGGCCTGCAGACCGGCGCGGTCGCCCGGGGCCAGCAGCTGCTGCATGCCGGCGCGCAGGGCCGGCGTGGCCTCGCTCAGCACCACCTGGGCGGCCACCGCGTAGCTGGCCATGCTGTCGCTGGACAGGGCCAGTGCGTCCTGCTGCTTGGCCAGGGTTTCCATCAGCAGGGGCAGGCGATGGCTGAGCATCTCAAACGCCGCGTCCAGCGTCGGGTCGACATTGAGGCGGTGGGCGCGGGCGCTCTCGCGCATCAGGGCCAGCAAGGCATTGATGGTGCCGGTGTGGGCGGCGAAGCGGCGCTGGGCGTC
>JAIXSD010000146.1 GCA_027484885.1 Rubrivivax sp. | reverse complement strand
AGCGCGCCGCGCTGCTGCGCCCGACCACCCTGGCCCGCGCCGCGGCGCTGAGCCTGGCCTTGATGAGCGCCGGTGGCGCCAGCAGCTGGCTGCCCGCGGCCCAGGCGGCTGCCAGCGCCACGGCCAGCGTGGCCTGGCTGCCGGCCGCCGGCGATGCCGACATCGAACGCGCTTTTGCCCAGGCTCGCGCCGAGAAGAAGCCGGTGCTGCTGTACTGGGGCGCCAAGTGGTGCCCGCCGTGCAACCAGCTGAAGGCGACCCTGTTCAACCGCGTGGATTTCATCGAGCAGACGCGCGCCATCGTGCCGGTGCACATCGACGGTGACCTGCCCGGTGCGCAAAAGCTGGGCACGCGCTTCAAGGTGCGCGGCTACCCGACCATGATTCTGTTCAACCCCGAGGGCCAGGAGCTGACCCGCCTGCCGGGCGAGATCGATGCGCCCCAGGTGATCAAGGTGCTGCAACTGGGCCTGGCCGGTGGCCGCCCGGTCAAGAGCGTGCTGGCCGATGCGAAAGCCGGCAAGAAGCTGAACGCCAACGAGTGGCGCCTGCTGAGCTTCTACTCCTGGGAAACCGACGAACAGCAGCTGGTGCCGCCGGCCGAGCTGCCGGGCCTGCTGGCCCAGCTGGCCGGTGCCGCGCAGGGCGTGGACGGCGAGGCCGGCACCCGCCTGTGGCTGAAGGCCGTCTCGGCCAACGACAGCGGCAAGGCGCTGAAGGTGGACGCCGCCCTGCGCGAGCGCGTCAGCAAGGTGCTGGAAAGCCCCGAGCAAAGCCGCGCCCTGATGGACGTGATCACCAACGGCGCGCCCGACATCGTCAAGACCCTGGCGCCAGCCGCCGGCCCGGAGCGCACGGCCTTGCTGGCCCAGTTTGACACCGTGCTCAAGCGCCTGGAAGCCGACGCCAGCCTGTCGCGCGGCGACCGCCTGCAGTCGCTGCTGGCGCGCGTGCAGCTGGCCCGCCTCGATGTGGCGCCGACCGAGCTGCACCCCAAGCTGAACCCGGCCCTGGTCAAGGAAGTGAAAGACCACGCCGCCCGTGCCGACCGCGAGATCACCGATGGCTACGAGCGCCAGGCCGTGATCACCTCGGCCGCCTACCTGCTGGGCCAGGCCGGCCAGTGGAAGGACAGCGACGATCTGCTCAAGGCCAGCCTGAGCAAGAGCCACTCGCCCTACTACCTGATGAGCTCGCTGGGTGGCAATGCCAAGAAGCAAGGCCGCAAGGACGAGGCCCTGAAGTGGTACGAGGAAGCCTTCAACAAGAGCGAAGGCCCGGCCACCCGCCTGCAGTGGGGCTCCGGCTATTTCGCCGCCCTGACCGAGCTGGCGCCGCAAGACGCCGCCCGCATCGAGAAGACCGCCGCCCAGCTCTTCAACGAAGCGGCGCAGGACAAGGGCAGCTTCTACGAGCGCAGCGCCCGCTCGCTGCAAAGGGTGGGCAGTTCGCTGGCCAAATGGAACGACAAGGGCCAGCATGACGCCGTGCTCAGCCGCCTGAAGACCCAGCTCGACGGCATCTGCGCCAAGGTCGACACGGCCGACAAGCAACGCGAAACCTGCGAATCGCTGGTGAAGGCACCGGGCAAGAAGGCCTGAACGCGCGGGACGCTTCAAGCCGTCCACAACGAAGAAAAAGGCCGGCTCGCGATGGCGAGCCGGCCTTCTTTTTCTTTTCGTTGCGCCTGTGGGGTGTCAGCGCTGGGTGACCACCACCTCGGGGTCGAAGCGCAACACCTTGTTGAACGGCGGCACGCCGCCTTGAATGCGAGCCACCAGCACCAGGCTCAGCTCCCAGCGCAGCGATTTGCTGGCCGGCGCCTTGACCGTGACCGCGTCCGAACGCAGCACATAAAAACCATCCACCGCCTCCATGGGGCTGCTGAAGGGCAGCGCGGTCCACGGGCTCTCTTCGCCCTCGGCTTCGAAGGGGCTAAGCGTCTGGTTGCTGCCGCTGGCCTCGCTGAGCACGGTGTAGAGCTTGGCCTCACCGACCGTGTAGTTGACATCGGCGTACTCGTTCGCAAACGACATGATCAGCTCGACGCGGAAGTCATCGCCTTGCTGCAGCTCGATGGCACCGGCGTTTTCGGGCCGGGTGCTGAGCTCGTCGGGGTTTTCCCAGACGAGGTTGCGGCTGATCTGCGCGCCGTTGAAAGACAGCTTCAATACCTTGGTCATCTTCATGTTCGAACCTCCTTGATGAATCGTCACTGGGTTTGCTGTTGGTGATAGCGCCGCTCGCTGCGCAGCGCCGCCAACGTCGGCTCCTGCTCGATGAGATGCGCGGGATAGCCCGCGGCGCGGGCTTGCTGCAATCGGGCCAGCGCCAGATCGCGCTGCCCCGAAAGTTCGGCGGCCAGGGCGGCCCGGAACAGGACATCGGGCACCAGCGGTGCCAGCTGCAGGGCGCGCTGCGTCCAGTCGGCGGCGCGCGGGCGGTCCTGGCTGCGCGCGGCGTAAAGGCCGGCACGGCTGAGCAAAGTGGCGTCTTTCGGGTAGCGCGCCAGCAGGGGCTCAAGCAGCTGCAGGGCACGGCCATAGCCCTCGCGCGCCTGCTCGCCGCGGCCGGGCAGCAGCAGCAAGGTGTCGGCCCAGTTGGCCCACATCAGGTAGTCGCCGGGCCGGCCCTTGTCGGCCGACAGCGCGGCTTCAAAAGCCTCGGCCGCCTGTACATAGCGGCCGCGGTTGTAGAGCAGATT
>JAIXSD010000622.1 GCA_027484885.1 Rubrivivax sp. | reverse complement strand
GTGCCGCGCAGGAACAAGGTGCAGCCGATCTCGTCCTCGAGCGATCGGATCTGGCGGCTGATGGCCGATTGGGTCAGGTGCAGCTCTTCAGCCGCGGCGCGAAAGCTGAGCAGCCGCGCCACCGCCTCGAAGGCGCGCAGCGGGCCGATGGACAGCGGCCGCTGCCGGCTGGACAGGGGCAGCCGAGCAGGTTGCGCGTCGCTGGAGTTGTTGCCATTCATGCGTGAATGGTATCAATCGCCGCCCGCAGTCTCATTGGACGCCGCCCCGGGCGAACCCTAGGATTCATCCATGGCTTCTGAGGCTGTGCGCAATGTCTGCGGCACCCCAAGAGGCCAAGCGCGGGAGCAAGAATCATGAGTGAATCGCAAGCATTGTGGCGCCTGGCCGAGGGCGAGGCCCTGAGTTTCAAGGTGGGCCCGGGCGCGCGCGAGCTGCGGGTGAGCAGCGGCCGCCTCTGGCTGACCCAGCCCGGCCGCCCCGAGGCGCCGTCTGAGGATGTCTGGCTGCAGGCCGGGCAATCGCTGGCCCTGGCCTCGGGCAGCCAGGTGGTGATCGAGGCCTGGCCGCAGGCCGATTTTCAGCTGCTGGTGCCGCCCTCGGCCTGCCCGGCGCTGCAGGCGCGGCTGGGTGAACGGCGTGCTGCGGCGCAGGAGCGCAATGCCATGGGCGGCCTGGCGGCAGCCTGAGGCCTGAAGTCTGAAACCTGCGGCGGCAGTTCAGCGTGGTGCTGCCTTCTTGGCGGCGGCCGGTTTCTTTTTCGCCGCAGGTTTTTGGGCCTTGCTGGCCCGCGCCCGCAGTGCCGCCCCCAGGGCCAGCCGCGCCCAGGGCACCATCAGCGCGGGCGACTCCATGGCCTCCTCGGGCGCCACAAAATAGCCCAGGCTCAAGACCTGACCCTCGCGCTCGTATTGGAAGGGCGCGCAGCCGGCGGCTTCAAACTGCGGTCGGCTTTCGGCGTCGGCTTTCAGGTAGAGCTGATCGAAGGCGATCAGGGCGATGAAGATGTCGTCCACATAAATGCCCCAGCCGCCAAACATGCGCCGGCTGCGCAGCGGCCCCAGCGGGGCGAGCAGCTCCAGGCAGTGGTGGAGCAGTTCTTTGGAATCCTTGGACATGGGTCAAATATAGGGGCTGTTCCTGCCTGAGCGCGGCGCCAAGTCCGCTCACAATCGCGGGGCCTTCCGAATTGCCTGTCCGAGTGTTCCCAGGGAGTTGTCAGTGGACATGAATGACCGCGCCGCCTTGCGCCACAAGCTGATCCAGGATCGCCTGAACCTGCCCCACCGGTTGGAGCTGGCCGAGCAATTGCAAAGCGTGCTGCGCGTCTGGCTGGTGCGGCGGCGAGAGCTGACCATTGGCGCCTACTGGCCGATCAAGGGTGAGTTCGATCCGCTGCCGGCGCTCTACCGCTGGAGCGAGGCCCACCCGGACCGGCGCATCGGCCTGCCGGTGGTGGACAAGGAACATGGCACCCTGCGCTTCCACGTCTGGTACCCCGGCTGCCCGATGGAAGACGACGCCTACGGCATCCCCAAGCCCAAGGACACGGCCACCTTTGAACCGCAGCTGCTGCTGGTGCCTTGTGTGGGTTTCGGGCCCTTCGGCCTGCGCCTGGGCTATGGCGGCGGCTTCATGGATCGCACCCTGGCCGAGCTGCAGCCGCGGCCGGCCACGGCGGGGGTGGGCTATGCCCATGGCTTTCTGCCCATGCTCAAGGCCGAGCCGCATGATGTGCCGCTGGATGCCGTCTTGACCGAAGAAGGTGTGGTCTGGGACCGCGAAGGCTGAGCATTCTTCAGCCCGCCATGGCCGACAATCCGCAGCCATGAGCACGACGACCTACGCCCAACACCTGGCCCAGCTGCAAGCGCAGCTGGAAAGCGCCCTGGCGCGCACCGGCTTTGACGCGCTGCTGATTGCGTCCGGCATCGAGAAGTACGCCTTCCTCGACGACCGGCCCTATCTGTTCCAGCCCAACCCGCATTTCAAGCACTGGCTGCCGCTGGCCCAGCATCCCAACAGCTGGCTGCTGCTGCGCCCGGGTCACAAGCCGCGCGTCGTCTACTACCAGCCCGATGATTACTGGCATGTGCCGCCCAGCGCGCCCACCGGCGAGTGGGTGCAGCATGTGGAGCTGGTCGTCATCAGCTGCGCCGAAGATGCCGCCGCCCATCTGCAGGTGCCGGGCCGCCTGGCCATCATCGGCGAGGCCGATGCCGCGCTCGAAGGCGTTGTGCCCAACAATCCGCAAGACCTGATCCATCTGCTGCATTACCAGCGCGCCTACAAGACGGCCTACGAGCTGGAGCAGATGCGCGCCGCCTCGCGCCGTGCCGCGCCGGCCCATCTGGCCGCCCGCGATGCCTTCCTGGCCGGTGGCTCGGAAGCCGAGATCCACCGGGCCTACCTGATCGCCGCCGGCCACACCGACCGCGATCTGCCCTACGGCAATATCGTGGCGCTCAACGAGCATTGCGCCGTGCTGCACTACCAGTACCAGGACACCGTGCGCCCGGCCCAGAGCCGCAGCTTCCTGATCGATGCTGGCGCACAGGTGAACGGTTATGCCTCGGACATCACCCGCACCTGGTCGGCCGGCAATGCCGACAGCGCCGAGTTCGATGCCTTGCTGGCCGCCATGGAGTCGGCCCAGCTGGCGCTGGTGGACGAGGTGCGCGCCGGGGTGGACTATCGCGACATCCATCTCAGCACCCACCGCCGCGTCGCCGCCATCCTGCAAGAGCAGGGGCTGGTGCGCATGAGCGTGGAAGCGCAGTTGGCCGAGCGCGTGACCAGCGTTTTCTTCCCGCATGGCATCGGTCATTTGCTGGGCCTGCAGGTGCACGATGCGGGTGGCTTCATGGCCGACGAGACCGGTGCCGTTTCGCCCAAGCCCGAAGGTCACCCCTATCTGCGCCTGACCCGCCCCCTGGCCGCCGGCATGGT
>JAIXSD010000083.1 GCA_027484885.1 Rubrivivax sp. | reverse complement strand
CACACACCCAAAGCCCGCAAGGCCACCAAGCCCACCTGGGGCTCGCAACAGCGCCGCCTGGCCGGCAAGGCCTTGCGCAGCGGCGTCAAGGCGGGGCGGGGGCGGGTCCAGGGCGACTGAAACCTAGGGTTCACCCTCGGTGCGTGCAGCTGGGTCGGCGCAGTGTGCAGTTCGTCGCAGCCCTCTGGCCCGGGGCGCGCTGCTTGCGCACACTGGCTTCCATGGCAGCTCGCCATGCAAGCAAGACCGGAGCCCACCATCATGTCCCTCAGCAACGAACTCGAACGCCTGGCCGAACTCCATCAACGCGGCCAACTGTCCGACGAAGAGTTTCAGCGCGCCAAGGAGCGGCTGCTGCAGGGTCAGGCTGCCAGCCCCGAGGCCGGCGCCAAGCCCCAGAACCCGTCATCGACCGACGCCGGCCTGGGCGCCGCCATCAACCGCCTGCAACGCAGCCGCGAGGAGCGCTGGCTGGGCGGTGTCTGCGGCGGCCTGATGGCCGTCAGCGGCACGGCCGCCTGGATCTGGCGCCTGCTCTTCCTGGGCCTGCTGTTCTGCCACGGCGCCGGCCTGCTCACCTATCTGGTGCTCTGGCTGCTGGTGCCCGAAGCGCCCAAGCCCGTCCCGGGCCTGGGCTGGCAGAACGATGAGGGCGGCCGCAAAGCGCACTCGCTCTGAACACCGGCTCAATCGACGCGGAAGGCGAACTCCTGCTCGAAACGATGGTTGCCGGGGCAGACGTAATGCTCGCGCAGCGTGCTCTCGATGGCCCCCATCAGCAGGCGGCGGGTCTTGCCATCGAGGCTGCCACGCGCGGCCAGCAGCTCGGTGGCCACCACCCGGCCTTCGCGCACGGTGGCCAGGATCTTGAACGCCGCCTCACCGCTCCAGCTCACGGCCGGCAGCTCGGGCCGGGCCATCTGGGTGCAGACCATGCCGGCCTGGCGAATCGCCGGCTCGGCCACCGGCGGGGTCCGCACCGGCTCGGCCACCACCGGCCGCGGGCTGAAGTCCACCACCGGGGGGCCGTCGTAGCGGGTCACGATGTCGCTAGGGCTGGGATCGCGCTGGATCACAAAGTCGGGCACCGGCACCTGGGGCGGCAAAGGAACGTCGCGCAACTGCTGGGGCAGATCGACCTGCACCGGCTGCTGCACGGGGTCGGGCGGCTTGGGCGTGTCGATCAGCACCTGCACATCGGTCTTGGCCGGGGGCTTGGGCAGGCCGGGCCGGGCAAAGCCCTGGATCAGACCGACCACCAGGGCCACATGCACCAGGGCCGCAAAGCCCAAGCCGGTGTAGCGGGCCAGACCGGGCTGAGGCTTCAGCCCAGCGTCGAACACCGTCAAAGTGGATGCGGAAGAGGAGGTGGCCAAGGAATCGAACTGCGGGGCATGCGGCGAAGTCATGAGATCCATCCTTTCGATCAGGGAACGGGAGCGTCTTCAAACCAGGACCGCGGGGCTTTGAGACCTCGGGGCTGAGCCCAGGCTAAAGACCCGCCGGGGCCAGTGTCAACGGCGAAAACGGCCGCCCACCGCGTCTGTGGCTGCGCACAAACAAGCGGGGCCATGACCTCCGGGACCCTGGCGAGCCTGTGCCAAGCTCGGGGGTGCACCGCCCCCGCTTTCGCTGCCGCAAAGCCCGCGGCGCCCATCATTTCTGGAGCGAGCACCATGCCTGACACCCACAGCGCCGCACAGCGGCTGGAGCACGACAGCTTTGGCGACATCGCCGTGCCAGCTGATCACCTCTGGGGCGCACAGACGCAGCGCTCGCTGCAGTTCTTCGCCATCTCCACCGAACGCCAGGCCCCCGAGTTGATCCATGCCCTGGTGCTGGTGAAGAAGATCAGCGCCCGCGTCAACGGTGAGTTAGGCCTGCTGAGCGCCGACAAGGCCGCCGCCATCGTCGCGGCCGCCGATGAAGTGCTGGCCGGGCACTGGGCCGAGGAGTTCCCGCTCTCGGTCTGGCAGACCGGCTCGGGCACACAGACAAATATGAACGTCAACGAGGTGCTGGCCAACCGCGCCAGCGAGCTGCTCGGCGGCCCGCGCGGACCGGCGCGGCGGGTGCACCCGAACGACGAGGTCAACCTCGGCCAGTCCTCCAACGATGTCTTTCCCACCGCCATGCACATCGGTGCCGCACTGGCCATCGAGCAGCAGCTGATGCCGGCCCTGGACGAGTTGCGCAGCCAACTCGACCTCAAAGCTCAGGCCTTTGCCGACATCATCAAGATCGGTCGCACCCATCTGCAAGACGCCACGCCGCTGACCCTGGGCCAGGAGTTCTCGGGCTATGTCGCCCAGCTGGAACAGGGGCGCCTGCACCTGCAGGCCGCCCTGCCCCACCTCTACCAGCTGGCCCTGGGCGGCACGGCGGTCGGCACCGGCCTGAACGCCCACCCGGCCTTCGCCGCACGTGCGGCGGCCGGCATCGCCGAGGCGACCGGCCTGCCTTTTGTCAGTGCAGCCAACAAGTTTGAGGTGATGGCTGCGGCCGATGCCCTGGTGCACGGCCACGGCGTGCTCAAGACGGTGGCGGCCAGCCTGATGAAGATCGCCAACGACATCCGCTGGCTGGCCAGTGGCCCGCGCTGCGGCATTGGCGAGCTGCAGATTCCGGAGAACGAGCCGGGCTCTTCCATCATGCCGGGCAAGGTCAACCCGACCCAAAGCGAAGCGCTGACCATGATCTGTTGCCAGGTCTTCGGCAACGATGTGGCGCTCAATATCGGCGGCGCCAGCGGCAACTTCGAGCTCAATGTCTTCCGGCCCATGATGGCCCACAACTTCCTGCAAAGCGCCCGACTGCTCAGCGACGGTGCGCGCAGCTTCGCCCGCCACTGCGTGGCCGGCATCGAGCCGCGGCGCGCACGCATCGAGCAGCTGCTGAACGAATCCCTGATGCTGGTGACGGCGCTGGCGCCGCACATCGGCTACGACCGTGCCAGCGCCATCGCCAAACATGCGCACGCAAAGGGCCTGAGCCTGCGCGAGGCAGCCCTGCAGCTGGGCGAGCTCAGCGGCGACCAGTTCGACCAATGGGTGCGGGTCGAGGACATGGTGGGGCGCTGAGCTGAATCAAAAAAGGCGAGCTGCCCGGTCCGGGCGCTCGCCTTGTGGCTTTCAAGCGGCTGAAAAAAAGTGCCGCTGTCTTCTCTCGCTCAGGCCGCAGCGCCGGCGCCGCGACGGCGGCGGCTCAGTGCACCCAGCCCGGCCAGGCCCAGGGCCATGTAGACGTAGGTGGCCGCTTCAGGCACCGCCGTGACGGAGAAGCTGATCGGGATCTCGATGCCCTGGCCGTCGACCACTTGCAGGTCGAAATGCTGGCCTTCGAAGAAATAGACGTTGAAGTGGCCGGTATCGCCGCCACCCACGTCAAACAGCAGGCCGGCTTCGCTGAAATAAGCGCCGTCGTTGACGAACTTGTTGTCGTAGAGGAAGTTGCTGTCTTCGCCCAGAGGCACCAGGCCCAGGATGGTCTGGCCATTGCGCGTGCCGGTGATGCTGAGGATGTCCTCCGGCACCAGGGCGGCGCCCGCCGTGGTCAGGGTGCCCGAGGCGCTAACCCCCGAGCCGCTGTAGGACCAGGACCAGACCGTGTCCGCGTGGGCCAGGCCCGAGGCCAGCAACGCGGCACCACTCAGCAGCAGGGCTGCGGCTTGCTTGAAAAACAATTTCATGACTTTTCCTTTGTTTCAAACGGCCTCGCGGCCCGTGATCACCCAATAAAAAACCCCGGTCTGAAGGTAGGCCGGGGCTTGGGCAGCGTCAAGCGGGCAAAGCCGGAGAGGGCTTGCCCGGGGGGCGAGGCAATCAGCCTTCGCGGCGGCGGCGGGCCATGAAGCCCAACACACCCAGGCCCGACAGCAGCAGGGCATAGGTGCCCGGTTCTGGCACAGCGGCCACGGTGGCCAGGGTCAGGTTGTCGGCCGTGGGCCAGAGGAAGCCGGAGGCCGGCTGCGTCGCAGCCAGGGTGGCGGAGAGCAGCGGGCCATCGGACACAAAGCCGAGGAAGCTGCTGGTGGTGGCGCCGGTGATGGCCTGGGTGTAGGTGCCGCTGGCATCGGTGGCGGTCAGCACCACATCACCGGCCGCGAACAGGCCCGAGATGTTGGAGCCGAAGAAGTTGCCGCCGAAAGCGCTCACGCCGCCGGTGAAGTTGTTGAAGGTGATGACGTCGGTGGCGGTGTTGGTGGACAGCCAGGGGTTGGCCGTGGTGCCCGCGCCGAAGAAGGAGGTGGTGCTGACCGCGGCGGTGTAGCCGTAGGCGCCCGCATTGCGGGTGATGGGGCTGGGCGTGGAGCCGGTGATGGACAAGCCGGTGAAGGTGTCAACACCAGGCGCCGTCACTGCGGCCAGAAAGGCAGCCTGCGAGGTGTAAACGGTCACGGAGGCTTGCGCGGCGCCAGCAACGGCCACCAGTGCGGCCAGAGCCAGCGGTTTGATCAGAAGTTTGGAGGTGAGCGACATGGACAGTTCCCTTGAAGTCATTGCGTGGTGTTCGCGATCCGAGGCGTCACAGGCAAGCGGCGCTTCGTGGCTTCAGTGTCAGCAGCGTGACAAGCGCTCACAAGACTGCGAGCTAGGGGGAACTGTCCCGGTCAACAGGCTCGGGCCAACCCTGTGTGCCAGAGTGGCACGAGCCGTTCAGCGCACGGGTCGGGTGGCCAGATAGATGCTGCCCAGGCACAAAGCCATGCCGGCCAGCGAGAGCAGGCTGGGCGCCCAGCCCTCCAACGCCGCCGAGATCACCAGGGCGATCACCGGGATCACCACCCCGGTCAGTGCGGCCCGCGCCGGCCCTTGCAGCTGCGCCAGCTTGAAATACAGCACAAAGGCGGTGACCGAGCCGAACACGGCCAGGTAGAGCAAGCTCAGCACATAGGGCGCATGCCAGTCGAAATGCAGGCCCTGGCCGCTGAGCAGCGACATCAACAGCAGGAACACCGCGCCATAGCCCATGCTCCAGGCCAGGATGGGCACCAGGGGCAGGCCGCGGCGGGTCAGGGTCAGGGTCAGCACATTGCCGATGCAGGCGGCCAGCACCGCCAACAGGCCCAGGCCCAGGCCAAGGGCGGCCGTGGGGCGCGCGCCGGTCTCGGCGATCTCGGGCCAGAAGATCAACACCACGCCAAGCACGCCGCCGCTGGCGCAAAGCAAGAAGCGCCGAGTCACCGTCTGGCCGAAAAAGAAACGGCCGCTCAGCGCATTGCCAAACACCATCAGGCAGAACAGCACCGCCACCAGGCCGCTGGGGATGTGACGCTCGGCCTCGTAGACCGAGTAGTAGTTGCCGCTGTACTGCACGATGCCGGTAGCCAGCATCAGCAAATGGGCCGAGCCCGGCATGGCCAGGGACTCGCGCCGCCAACGCGCCAGCGCAAACAGCAGGGCCGCGGCGATGGCAAAGCGCCAACCCACCGAATTGAGCACCGGCACGCCGCTCTCCAGCTGGTAGAGGATCACATGCCAGGTGCTGGCCCAGATCAGCGTGGGGCCCCAAAAAAGCCAGCGGGTGGAAATCGCAGAAGTCGACATGACGGGTCGCCAAAAAAGCAAAGGCCGCCCGGAACAGGCGGCCTGGGGAAGATAGAAAAATCGAAGGAGACGCGGCTCAGGGCAAGAAGCGCAGCGCCTCAGACGCTGCGCTTGAAACTGGCCAGCAAGGCACCCGCCACCACAAACAGGCTGCCGAAGGTGCGGTTCATGGCCTTGATGTGGGCCGGCGTGCGCAGGGCCGAGAGCACCCGCGCCGCCAGCACCGTGTAGCCGGCCATCACCACCAGATCGGTGAAGCCCAGCGTGGCGGCAATCACCAGGTATTGATGCAGCAAGCTGGCCTTGAGGTCCAGGAACTGCGGCACCACGGCCAGCAGGAAGACCGTGCCCTTGGGGTTGACCGCGTTGATGGCCCAACCGCGCAGCACCAGCTGGCGCCGTGTCACCTGGGCCGCGTCGTTGTCCGCCGCCACCATGGGCGTGGCCGGCGCGCGCCATTGCTGGATGCCGAGGTAGACGAGATAGGCCACGCCCAGCCATTTGACGATGGCAAAGCCGAGGCTGGAAGTGGCGATCAGGGCGCCCAGGCCCGCACCCACCAGCAGAATCTGGGTCAGGATGCCGAGTATCAGGCCGAAGGTGGTGAAGTAGCCGCGCCGGAAGCCATGGTTGAGCCCCGAGCTCATGGCCGCGATCGCGCCGGCACCCGGCGACAGGCTGATGGCCCAGGAGGCGGCAAAAAATGCCACCCAAGTCGAAAACTCCATTGACTGCTCCTTCGGCCTGCACACGACGTCGGCCAGCCCAGCATTCTGGCACCACGGGCCAGCGCCTGCTCAGGGCGCGCATCGCCCGCGCGCACCGCCGGCATGGCGACGGCGAACGAGGACAATCGCCCCATGGCCAAAGAAAAATCCATCTACACCTGCTCGGACTGCGGCGGCATCAGCCCCAAATGGCTGGGCAAATGCCCCAGCTGCGGCGCCTGGAACACCTTGATCGAAGGCGTGGCCGAGGCGCCCGGCGCCGGTGGCAAGAACAACCGCTACCAGGCCCTGGCCAAGAGCCAGCCGGTGGCGACGCTGAGCGAGATCGAGGCCACCGATTTCGAGCGCACACCCACCGGACAGGATGAGCTGGACCGCGTGCTCGGCGGCGGCATCGTCGCCGGCGGCGTGGTGCTGATCGGCGGCGACCCGGGCATCGGCAAATCCACCCTGCTGCTGCAGGCGGTGGAAGACCTGTCGCAAAAGCTGCCCGTGCTCTACGTCACCGGCGAAGAGTCCGGCGCGCAGATCGCCATGCGCTCGCGCCGCCTGGGCCTCTCAGGCAACAAGGTGCGCGTGCTGGCCGAGATCAGCCTGGAGAAGATCCTGGCCACGCTGGAGGCCGAGACGCCGGCCTTTTGCGTCATCGACTCGATCCAGACCCTGTACTCCGAACACCTGAGCTCGGCCCCCGGCTCGGTGGCCCAGGTGCGCGAATGTGCAGCCCAGCTGACCCGCACGGCCAAGGCCAGTGGCTGCGCCATGGTGCTGGTCGGCCATGTCACCAAGGAAGGTTCACTGGCCGGGCCGCGCGTGCTGGAGCACATCGTCGACACGGTGCTGTACTTCGAGGGCGACACCCACAGCAGCTTCCGCCTGGTGCGGGCGATCAAGAACCGCTTCGGTGCCGTCAACGAGATCGGCGTCTTCGCCATGACGGAGAAAGGCCTCAAGGGCGTGGCCAACCCCAGCGCCATCTTCCTGAGTACCCACGGCGAGCCGGTGCCCGGCAGCTGTGTGCTGGTGACGCTGGAGGGCACGCGGCCCCTGCTGGTCGAGCTGCAAGCCCTGGTCGATGGCGGCGGGCCCAGCCCGCGCCGGCTTTCGGTCGGCCTGGACCGCGACCGCCTGGCCATGCTGCTGGCCGTGCTGCACCGCCACGCAGGTGTGGCCACGCAGGATCAGGATGTCTTCATCAACGCCGTCGGCGGCGTGCGCATCAACGAGCCGGCGGCCGACCTGGCCGTGCTGTTGGCCATCCAGAGCTCGCTGCGCGGCCGGCCCCTGCCCAAGGGCTTCATCGCCTTCGGCGAGGTCGGCCTGGCCGGTGAAGTGCGCCCCGCACCGCGGGGCCAGGAGCGCTTGAAGGAAGCCGCCAAGCTGGGCTTCAGCGTCGCCGTCGTGCCCAAGGCCAATGCGCCGAAGAAGCCCATCGAAGGCCTGACCGTGCATGCGGTCGAGCGCATCGAGGAGGCGATGGACTGCGTCAGGGGGCTGTGACGCCGTCGCCGCCCGGGCCCTTGGGGCCCTCGGGCTCAGGTGCGGGCGCCCCCGCGCCGTAGCGCCCATCGCCCAGCCAGGGCCGGCCGGCGCGCTTGTTGCGGTACATGGCATCGTCGGCGCTCTTGGCCAGGCTCAGCTCGTCCTGGCCGTCTTCAGGGAACAGGGCCAGGCCCAGCGAGCAGGTGATCTCCAGGCGCACGCCGCCCAGCTCCATGGGCTGGGCCACCTGGGTGTAGATTTTGTCGGCCACGCCCTGGGCCGATTCGCGGCTCAAAGGCCCACTCAGCAGCACCACAAACTCGTCGCCGCCGATGCGGCCCACGGTGTCGGTCTCGCGCACCGCGGTCTTGATGCGCCGCGCCACGGTCTGCAGCAGCTGGTCACCCACGGCATGGCCGAACTGGTCGTTGATGGGCTTGAAGCGATCCAGGTCCAGCAGGATCAAGCCCACCGGCTCGTGGTAGCGCCGGGCATGGGCCAGGGCGAAGCGCAGGCGCTCGTCGAAATGCGCGCGGTTGGCCAGTTCGGTCAGCGGGTCGTGCAAGGCCATGAAGCGCACCCGCTCCTCGGATTGGCGGCGGGCGTTGATGTCCGACAAGGTGCCGATCATGCGCAGGGGCTGCTGCTGCAAATTGCGCTCGACCACGGTGCCGCGGGCCAGCACCCAGTTCCAGCGACCGGCGCTGCCGGCCACCCGGTACTCGGCGGAGAACTGCGCCTGGCTGCCATCGAGGCAGGCCTGGGCCTCGCTGCGCACACGCGCCAGATCCTCGGGGTGGATCAGTGCCCAGAACTGCTCCATGGGCAGCTCGGCCGGCAGCGGCGGCAAGCCCATCAGCTGCTTCCAGCGCACCGAGCTGCTGAGCAGGCCGCGCGGCAGGTGCCAGTCCCAGACGCCATCTCCGGCGCCCTCCACCGCAAACGCCCAGCGCTGCTCGCTTTCGCGCAGCGCGCGGGTCATCTGCTCGGCCAAAGCCTGGGCGCGCTCGCGGGCATTGCCCAGCATCCAGGCCAGCAGGCTCAGCAACACGCTGAGCAGCACGCCCATGCGCAAGACATTGGGCGCGTAATCGGCGCCATGGCGGGCGGCAAAGGCCGGGCCGGCCGCCAGCTGCAGGGTCCAGGTGCGGCCGCCCAGGACCAGGTATTCGCGTGCCTGGCGGTCGCTCGCCGGCGGCGCCTCCACGCCATCCTGAGTGCTGCGCTGCCAGCGGGCGTCGGCGCGCCGGTAGAGCAGGTGGCGCTCGGCCAGGTCCTGGCCGTCGTACAGCGCCAGCGAGAGCGCGGCCGGCAGCTCACCGTAGAGGCTCGCCATCAGCTCGCCCGCGGCCACCGGCGCCAGTACCCAGGCTTGCAGCGCCTCGCGGCGTGCGGCGGGGGTGTCGGGCAGGGCCGAGCCGCGGTAGACCGGCAGCGCCAGCACAAAGCCGGGCTGGGCGGGCAGCCCCAGATCGGCCAGATTGAGGCGGGCCGACAAGGCCAGATGGCCGGACTCCTGCGCCTGCTGCAGCAGCTCGCGCAACGCCGGCTGGGCGGCCAGGTCTTGCTGCAGCAGGGCCTGGTTGCGCGCCACGGCGGGCTCCATCTGCATCACCCGGTAGGCCAAGCCCCGCGGGCCCGCCTGCGGCCGAACCCAGGCCAGGCCCTGCACACCGGCAAAGTCAGCGCCCAGCGGCAAGGCCTCGACATAACGGCGAAAAGCCTGTGCATCCACCTGGGCGCTGGCCGACAGAAAACCCTGGACCCCCTGCAACACATGGGCATGGGCGGCCATGCGCTGCTCGATGCGCTCGCTGACATCGCGCAGGCTGGCATCAAAAGCCTGGCGCTGCACGGCCTGCTCGCGCTGTTGCTCGGAGTGCCAGAAACTCAAGGTCAGGCCCAGGCT
>JAIXSD010000679.1 GCA_027484885.1 Rubrivivax sp. | reverse complement strand
GGGCCGGGCGGGGTTCGACGATGGCATGACCGAAACGCTTGGCCAGGCGCAGGCCCCAATCGGTGGCGCCGATCTTGGGCACCGGTAGGCCGCCTGTGGCCACCACCACCGAGTGCGCGTGCACCGGGCCGCGCGAGGTCTGCAACTCGAACCGTGCCGCCGAGGCCTCGGCCGCTTCGGCATTCAGCGACTGAACATCCTGCACGCTGCAGGGCTGCCAGCGCTCCACACCGCCTGCGGCGCATTCCTTGAGCAGCATCTGGATGATCTGGTCGCTGGACTCATCACAGAACAGTTGGCCTTTGTGCTTTTCGTGGAAGGCGATGCCGTGCTTTTGCACCAGGGCGATGAAATCCTGGCTGCTGTAGCGCGCCAGGGCCGAGCGGCAGAAGGCGGGGTTGTCGGAGAGGAAGTTGGCCGGGCCGACGTCGCGGTTGGTGAAGTTGCAGCGGCCACCACCTGAAATGCGAATCTTTTCGGCCACCCGCTCGGCATGGTCGATCAGCAGCACTTTGAGGCCGCGTTGACCGGCTTGGCCGGCACAGAAAAGGCCGGCAGCGCCGGCGCCGATGATGACGAGATCGAAAAACATTGGTGGGGTGCGTGGGTTCAGGGCGGGGTCGACCGGCGGCCGATGGAGTTGGGCTTGCGCGCCGTTGTTGCTTTGGCGCTGCGCCGCAGCCCGTGAGCCGGTGCAAGTTCTGCAAGCGCCTGCAACGCCGATCAAAGTGAGGGTGATTGTCTCGCACCGCGCGCCGCGGCTTGAGATGGCGACAAATGCGTCGATATGGCTGGAATCAGGCCTCGTGTGTGATCTTGCGCCGAAGCGTGAAGAAATTTGCACTTGTGACGCGCAGTCACGGAGCTCCTCTTCGCTAGGATGCAAGCTGTTGCCAAGTTAGGGGGAGAACCCCGGGCCTGTGCACACCTGCTTGATTCGTGGGCGCGAAGCCATCTACAGTGCCCCAAAAGCTTGCGTCCGCACCCAGGGTGGGGCGCGAGGGGGCCGGGGCCATGTCGCCTGGGCTGTCGAGCTTGTCGTTGTGTGCCGACCCTGAATGATTGAACGACTGAGACCTCATGAACAATTCAGCCGCCTCTGACCACGCCGTGCCACCTGCCCAGGGCAGTTTGGCTCATTGGTTGGCCGGGCATGGGGCGGTAGCCGGCGACATGGGGGCAACCCTGCTCAGCCTGATTGAACCGCTGAACTTGCTGGCCGCCATCAAATCCCTGGCCACCGGCCGCTATGTGTTTGCCAGCCCGGGCCTGGATCGCTTGTTCGAGCGCAGCGAAAGCTCGGTGGTCGGCAGTGTCGACAACGACCTGATGCGCGCCGAGGAGGTGGTGGCCATGCGCCGCGTCGAGCAGGCGGTGATGGTCCAGCGCTCGGTCACTGTCAGCGAGCACCGCCTGGAGTTGGGGGGGCGCCGGCGCGAGTTCACGGTCACTCGCGCGGCTTTGGGCACCGAGTTTGTGCTCTCGGTCTGGCAAGAGCGCACCGAAGAGCGCCACCGCGAAAGCCATTTGCAGCGCGCCCTGCAGCAGCTGGAGCAGCAGCAAAAAGCGCTGGAGCAGATCCGTCGCGAGCTGCAGCAGGGCAGCGGGCGTGACGAAGTGTCGGGCCTGTACTTGCAGGCCCAGTTTGACGATGCGCTGCTGCGCGAAATCGACCTCTCGACCCGCGAGCACCGCGAGTTTGCGCTGGTCATCATCGCCCTCGACCCGGCGCCGGCCGCCATCCAGGCGCTGGGCGAAGAGGCCAATCAGCGCCTGCTCGAAGGCATGGGTCGCATGCTGCGCGCCAACACCCGCGCCATGGATGCGGCCTGCCGCGTCGGCCACAGCCGCTTCGCCGTGCTGCTGTCGGGTGTGGGCCTGGCCACGGCCCATGCGCGCATGGAGCAGCTGCGCCGCCAGTGCATGGCTCAGATCATCGTGCTGAACGGTCAGGACATGGGCTTGTCCTTGTCCATGGGCGTGTGCAGCTTCCCGCACACGGCCTCCAAGCAGGACGAGCTCTGGTCTGCCAGCGAGGCGGCTGTGCACGAGGCGCAGCGCCGCGGCGGCAACCAGGTCGTGCTGGCGTCGATTCCTTTCGGCGGCTGACTTTGCCGCTGGGTAGCGGCTCAGTTGGCGGCTGGGGCGGCAGGCTTCAGCCCAGCAGCGACAAGATCACCGACCACTCCTGCGGTGTGACCGGCGTGATCGACAAGCGGCTGCCCGGCTGCAGCAGGCGCATGCCGGCCAGACGCGGCTCAGCGCGCAACTCGGCCAGGCTCAGCAGCCGGGTCTTGCGCTCGAAGCGCACATCCACATGCAGCCATCGGGGAGACTCAGCCGTGGCTTTGGCATCGTAGTAAGGGCTGCTCGGATCGAACTGCGTGGCATCGGGGTAGGCGGGGCAGGCAATACGGGCCAGGCCGGCAATGCCGATCTGCTCCGGCTTGGGGCAGGACGAGTGGTAGAACAGCACGCCGTCACCCAGCTGCATCTGATCGCGCATGAAGTTGCGGGCCTGGTAATTTCGCACGCCCACCCAGGGCAGTTGCTGACCCGGCGCCTGCGCCAGATCATCGATGGAGCACTCCGAGGGCTCGGACTTCATCAACCAGTAGTTCATGCTCATGCGCAGGCTCACGGTCAGGCTCGTGGTCAAACGGCCGCTGGCGGCTTCTCGGTCACCAACACAAACGGCCCGCGAAGGGCCGTTTGCATGCAAGGAAGAAGGTGTCCACCGCGAACCGTGAGCCGCATTCCTGAACCCAGGGGGATTCAGGTGGGCGAGGTCAACCGAACTTCGGGTTCATCTGACGCGAGACGATCACACCAGCTGGGCAATGTTCCAAGCCCTTGCTCATAGAGCATCGGTTCAAGGAAATATAGAGCTCACGCGAATGCGATGGACGCCTGCATTCTACGGTGAGCCGGCCGCTTGCCGGCAGAGTTCAGAGCAATTGTCCGTCGTGGCCCAGGGCTTCATCGAGGCGGCGGATCAGGCCGTCGAGATCGGGCAGGTCGGCGCCGCCGGGGGCGGTGACTGCGCTGCGCGTCGCCGGCGCGCTGGCCGGCTTTTCTTCCGCCAGCTGGTAGGCCAGGTTCAACGCCGCCAGCACGGCGATGCGCTCGCGCGCCTTGACGCGGCCGGCGTCACGGATGGCGCTCATTTCCTTGTCGACCTGGCTGACCGCCTTGCTCAGCGCCGCTTCTCCACCCTCGGGGCAGCCCAGCAGATAACTCTGCCCCATGATGGTCACTTCCATTTGTTTCATGGACTATTCTTTCCGGATTCACTTTCGACGGGCAGGCGTTCCAGCAAGGCATCGATGCGCGCACGCGCGGCATTCAGGCGCGAACGCTGGCTGTCGCGCTCCTGGCTCAGCGCCTGAACCTGCTCCTGAAGCAGCGCATTGGTGCGCTTCAACTCTTCGTGGCGCAACAGCAACCGCTCGACGCGGTCGATCAAGTCGTTGAGGCTTGGCATGGTTTCCCGTGGCTCCCTAGGGCTTTTTCGGAACAGTTCCTACTCTGGCAAGCCGGGATTGTAGGCGGCGGCCCTCGTCACAAAATGTAGCGACGCTGCAGCTCTCACACATCGGCGCGCGCGCCTTGCAGACATAGCGGCCATGCAGGATCAGCCAGTGGTGCGCATCGACCAGAAATTCTTCGGGAATGCGCTTGAGCAGACCTTGCTCCACCGCCAGCGGTGTCTTGCCGGGCGCCAGGCCGGTGCGGTTGCCGAGGCGAAAGAGATGTGTGTCCACCGCCATGGTCGGCTCGCCGAAGGCAACATTGAGCACCACATTGGCGGTCTTGCGGCCAACGCCGGGTAAAGCTTCCAGCGCCTCCCGGGTGCGTGGAACCTGACCGCCATGTTGCTCGACCAGGATCTGGCAGGTGGCGATCAGATGCCGCGCCTTGCTGCGGTACAGGCCGATGGTGCGGATGTACTCGCTCAGGCCGTCTTCGCCCAGCGCCAGGATCTTCTGCGGCGTGTTGGCCATCGGAAAGAGGCGCCGCGTGGCCTTGTTGACGCCGACATCGGTGGCTTGTGCCGAGAGCAGCACCGCCGCCAGCAGCTCGAACACGCTGCTGTACTCCAGCTCGGTCTGCGGGCTGGGGTTGGC
>JAIXSD010000078.1 GCA_027484885.1 Rubrivivax sp. | reverse complement strand
CCACGACAAAAAACATGCAGTAATTGGCGGCCGCGTTGCTCAGCCCCAGCAGCCAGAGCGCCTTTTGCGCCAACAACTCTCGATACGGCATCGGCGGGCTGCGGGCTTCGGCATCCTGGCGCTGCGGCAAGGAGCGCACGGCCCAGAACCATGGCCCGAGCCACAGCAAGGTGCACGCACCGAACACGATGAAGATCGCGCGCCAGCCCCAGCCGCCCAGAATCGCGCCGCCCGCCAGAGTGCCCACCGCGGGGCCCAGCGCAATGCCGATGGCCAACACCGCGTTGGCAAGGCCGCGCCGCCCGGGCGGCACATGGCGCGCGATCATCTTGGAGCTGCCCGAAAACGCGCAGCTCTCACCTAGCCCTAGGAGCATGCGCAGCACCACCAGGCCCAGCAGATCTCCGACGAAGCCGGTGAGCAAAGTGCTAGCCGCCCAGACCGCCACGCCCACATTGAGCAGGCCGAAGAACAAGCCCGTGCGCACCAGGCCCAGATGCGGTACCAGCAGCAGCGGGAAGGCCAGGGCCACGACCAGGGCGCCGAGGTAGTCGAAGGTCAGCACCTGGGACACCAGATCGCGCAAGGCATAGCGGTGGCGGAACTGCTTCTTGAGGATTCGCATCACCAGCGGAATCTCCAGGCCCACCAGGGCGCCGACCAGCAGCACCAGGCCGTAGAGCAGCACCCGGAAGGCCGCCTGCTGGCCGGGCGGCAGCAGGCTGTGAGCCAGGAAGAGGGCGGCCGGCATCAGGCCGCCGATCAGGCCTACCAGCAGCTCGATCTTGAGGAACTGTGCCACCAGCTGGCGCTCGACGTAGCGGCTCAACCAGGAACCCAGACCCATGGCGAAGAGATAGGTGCCGATGATGGTGGAGAACTGCAGCACCGAATCACCGAGCAGATAACTGGCCAGCGCCCCGGCAGCCAGCTCGTAGACCAGGCCGCAAGCCGCCACCACGAAGACGCTGGCCAGCAGCAGGATTTCATGCAGCGAGATGCCTGTGGGTTCGGTCGTGTCGGGAGGCGCGATTTCGGTCGACGTGTCGGGTGGCAGGGGCGGCGTGTGGCTCATGGAGTCCAGGTCTTCTTTTTCGGGTGCTGCATTGTGGCTGTTGTGTCGTGGCTGCAGGGGCGGGCGACGTACGAGGCGGTGCAGCCCTTGGTTTGAGGGGGCTGGGACTCAATGTCCGGCCGGAGCGTGAACTGCGTCACTGTGCGCATCCCGAGGGCTCCGGCTTTGCGTTGACACTGGATTCATTCCAAAGCCACCCCATCAGGACCTCTCGATGAAGACACAGACTTTGAACGTTTGGACCCGCGCCGCTGCCGTCCTGACCTTGCTGGGCGCGGGCGCTGCGCAAGCCGGCATCGTCAGCAACGGTGGTTTCGAAAACCAGACTGGCAGCAATGCCAACGGCTATTGCTACACCTTCGCTGGAGGCTGCGCCTTTGCGGGCTGGACCAGCACGGGCAACGGTACCGTGGTGATCGGCGCCAACAGCAGCGCCTGGGGCACACCCAGCAGTTTGGGCAATGCAGGCGGCACGTTGGGCAGCTTTGTGCTCGGCCTGCAAGGCAATGGTGCCAACATCTCGCAGACCTTGAACCTGGCCACGGCCAGCCTGGTGGAGCTGAGCTGGTTTGATGCCGGCCGCAGCAACTGGTCGGGTTTGCAAAGCTACAGCGTGTACTTTGCCGGCACCGAGCTCGGCACCTACTCGACCCAGGCCGGCCAAGCCTGGGGCCAGCACCAGCTTAGATTCACCGCCCAAGGTTCGGGTCTGCTGGAGTTCCGCAGCCTGAACCTCGGCAACTACGACCGCACCAGCTTCATCAACGGCGTGCAAGCGACCGCCAGCCAGGTGCCCGAACCGCAATCGCTGGCCCTGGCGCTGACAGCCCTGGCCGCGCTGGGCCTGATGCGCCGCCGCCGCGGCGCCTGAGCTCGCGCCTTGCTGCATCGGCGTTGACGAGCAGAGGGCCTGCTGCGGAGTTTGCAAAAATACGGTCCGATTGTTCGGTTCCTGTATCTTGATTGCGATGAGCCAGGTCTTCTCCAGCAACCCCACTTCCAGCAATTCCGCCTCTGCGCCCACGCCTGCTACCCTCGAATCGCCGCAGGACCCCAGCCCCTGTCAGGCTTGCGGTGCTTGCTGCGCTTCGTTTCGAGTGTCCTTCTATTGGGCCGAGGCCGCCGACTTGGCGCCGCATTGGGTGGAACCGCTCACACCGCATCTGAGCTGCATGGCGGGCACCAACCGAAAATCACCGCGCTGTGAAGCGCTGGCGGGCGAACTGGGGCGGGAGGTGGCCTGCGGCATTTACGAGCAACGCCCCAGCCCCTGCCGCGAACTGCAGGCGGGCGATGACAAATGTCTGCGGGCACGCGCTGCCCACGGCCTGCCGCCGCTGGGCTGAAGCCAGCTCAGCCGTGGATGGCCGCGGCAACGATCTGGCCGATCGAGATGCACATGGCGCCCACCACAATGGCCAGGGCGATGTTCTTGTGCTCGACGATTTCTTCCCAGAGCTTGTACGGGGTGAGCTTGTCGATGATGACGAAGCTGATCCAGAACACCAGCACGCCGATCAGGGCGTAGAGGATGGAGCCCAGCACGATGCCGGGCTTGAGCCATTCGAAAGCGCTGTGGTCCATGTCTTG
>JAIXSD010000176.1 GCA_027484885.1 Rubrivivax sp. | reverse complement strand
TCGCGCATGGACGGAGCCGAGGCCATGCGCCGCGAGCTGCTGGCCGAGCTGGACTGGCTGGCGCCCTTGCTGGCCGTGTTCAAGGACAGCGGCCTGCACCGGCTGCAGGCCGGGCCCTACGCCTCGCGCGAGGATGCCCGCCAGGCGGCCGACAAGGTGCGCGTTGCCCTGGCCATGAATGCAGTGGTGGTGGAACGGCGCTAGCCGCGGCTCCAGAACAGTGAGGCAAATTGCCGGCTGTTCCGCTGGGCGGGCCATTGTGTCGCCCCCGGGGCTCGGCGATCATGAGGGGCAGGCCGCGCCTCCCGCCGGCTGCGCTGCTGTTTCGAGCTCTCCTTGATGCCGCTGTACTTCGATGCCAATACCTTGCTGCAAGTGAGTGCCGTGTTCCACGGCTTCATGGCCGGGGTGTGGCTGATCATGGCCCAGATCTTCCGCATCGCGCCGCGGGCCGCCCTGCTGCTGGCCTCGGCCTATCTGTGCATCATCCCGGCCCTGCTCTGCCTCGATTGCCAGGCCTGGTGGCCGGCCCTGCTGCAGGGCTGGCTGCAAAAGCTGCTGAGTCTGCTGGGCTTCGCCCTGATGACCCTGGGCATCCGCCGCATGATGCGGCTGCGCATGCGCTGGCTGGACATTGCCGGGGTGGCGGGGCTGAGCCTCGCCGCCATGCTGGCCCTCAGTTTCAACGGACACAACAGCGCCGCCCTGGCCCTGAACTCGGCCGGCATGGGGCTGCTGACCTTGCTGGCCGCCCGCGATGTGCTGACCGGCGGGCGCGCCACCCTGCTGCCTTGGGTGCGCGTCTTCATCGTCGTGCCCTATCTGCTGATGGCCCTGATGCTGCTGGGCCGCAGCCTCAGCCTGCTGTGGCTGAACGAACACCGGCCCTTTTTCGTGCAGGGCCAGCATGCAAGCGCCGCCCTGGCCTGGGCCTATCTGCTGCTGACCCTGGCCATCGGCATCGGCCTGGTCGGCATCGTGGTGACGCGCCTGATCGACCGCATCCAGTACATGACCCTGCGCGACCCGCTGACCGATGCGCTCAACCGCCGCGCCCTGAGCGCCGAGCTGGCGCTGCTGCAGGCGCAAGTGGAGCGCGGCCAGACCCACAGCCTGGTGATGCTGGATGTCGACCATTTCAAGCAGATCAACGACAGCCTCGGCCACGCCGGCGGCGACGCGGCCCTGCTGCACCTGGTGGCCGTGCTGCGCACCAGCATGCGCGACCTCGACCGCCTGGGCCGCCTCGGCGGCGAAGAGTTCTGCGTGCTGCTGCCGCACACGCCCCTGGCGGACGCGGCGCGCGTGGCCCAGCGCATGTGCGAGGCGCTGCGCCGCAGCCCCCTGGTCTGGCGCGACCAGCGCCTGCCGCTGACGGCCAGCTTCGGCGTGGCGCCCTGCCAGCCGGGTGACCCGCAGGGCGACAGCAGCCTGGCCATGGCCGACTGGCTGGTCTACCGCGCCAAAGCCCTGGGCCGCGACCGCATCTGCGTGGCCGAGCCGGGCCGTAGCCTGGGCCGGGAGCTGAGGGACTCATGATCCTCACCAGCACTCCCACCCATGCGCTGACCCTGCTGGTCGCCATCGTGCTGGTGTTCGCCGTGGCCAGCCTGTTCTGGTGGGTGATGGCCCAGGGCGCGCGCCTGGCGCCGCGGGCCTCGATGGGACTGGCCCTGGTCAATGCCCTTCTGGCCGCATCCCTGGCCCTGCATTCCCTGCGCGGCACGGCGCCGCATTGGATGAGCTACTGGGCCTCGGACGTGCTGTCGATCGCCGCCCTGGGTGTGCTGCGCGCCGTCGTGCCCACCCTGGTGCGGGGGCGCCTGGCCTGGCGCAGCGCCCTGGCCCTGTTGCTGCCAGCGGCGGCGCTGCTGGGCGCCCTGCCCTACAGCGGCGATATGCGGACGGAAACCCGCGTGGTGTTCGCCAGCCTCAGCGCGCTCTCGCTGATGAGTGCCCTGGACACCTGGCGGGCGCTGCGCCAGCGGGTGTCGCTGGCCATGTCGCTGCTGCTCTCGGGGCCGCTGTTCGTGATCAGCGTGCTGCTGCTGGGCCGCCTGATCGAATCCCTGGTCCTGCCCGGCAACAACACCGACATCCTGGGCTCGGGCGATTTCAACATCGCCTGGCTCTGGTCCATGCTGGCCATGAACTTGGTGCTCAATGCCACCATGGCCTTTCTGATCCTGGCCAAGCTGATCCGCCGCATCCAGCGCCTGACCCGCCATGACCCGCTGACCGATGTGCTGAACCGCCGCGCCCTCAGCGAAGCCATCGACACCGAGCATGCCCGCCTGCAGCGCGGCAAGCCCTATGCCCTGGTGATGATCGATATGGACCGCTTCAAGCAGCTCAACGACAGCCTGGGCCACGCCGCCGGCGACGCGGCTTTGCAGCGCCTGGTCGAGGTGCTCAAGCCCTGCGTGCGCGAGGTCGATGCCCTGGGCCGACTCGGCGGCGAGGAGTTCTGCGTGCTGCTGCCCCTGACCGACCTGGCCGGCGCCGCCCTGGTGGCCGAGCGCATGCGCCTGAACCTGGAGGAAAGCGAGTTCCTCTGGCAGGGCCAGAGCTGGCCACTGACCGCCAGCTTCGGCATCGCCGAGGCGGAGCCCGGCGACATCAGCGCCGACGTCGTGCTCGGCCGCGCCGACCGTGCCATGTACCTGGCCAAGGCTCAGGGCCGCAATGTGGTGCAGGCGGTGGACGCCTGACACCCATGAGCCGAATGGTTTACAGAATTGAGTGAGGGCTTCCACGGAGCTGTCGTGATGGCTGAACAGAATGCGCCGGGCTTTCAACCACCCGGTCGCCTCGCTGCCGCCATCCATCATGTCCGAACAAGAATTCGCCCCTTCCCGCCGCCACCTGCTGAAGAGCGCCTCGGCTGCCGCAGCGCTGCCCTTCATCGCCACCCTCGGCGCCCTGCACAGCCGCGAGGCGCAGGCTGCCGGCAACACCCAGCTGATCGACAGCCCCTACGGCCCGATCGCCCCGGTCAATGACCTGAGCACCGGCTTGCCTCTGCTGCAACTGCCGGCTGGCTTCAGCTACAAGAGCTATGGCTGGACCGGTGACGCCATGAGCAATGGCAAGCCCACGCCGCGCGCCCACGATGGCATGGCCGTGGTGCAAAGCCGCCGCGTCGGCCGCAGCACTGAGCTGGTGTTGATCCGCAACCATGAGGTCTCGACCGGCACGGACGCCAGCTACTTCGGCGCCCCCGCCGTGTACGACACCGGCTTGTCCGGCAGCAGCTACTTCAACGGCGGCACCACCAATCTGGTCTTCCGTGACGGCAACTGGGTGCGCACCGACGCCAATCTGGGCGGCACCCGCACCAATTGCGCTGGCGGCCCCACACCCTGGGGCACCTGGTTGAGCTGCGAAGAAGTCAGCTCCGACAGCATGAGCAGCCAAGGCAAGAAGCACGGCTATGTGTTCGAGTGCGCCGCGGACCCCAGCCAGACCACCGGCCAGCCCATCGTCGGCATGGGCCGCTTTGGCCATGAGGCGGTTGCCATCGACCCCATCTCGGGCATCGCCTACCTGACCGAAGACCTGTCGGGCAAGTCCGGCTTCTACCGCTACATCCCCCTGGTCACGCCCGGCAGCCTGGGCAGCCTGGCCCAAGGTGGCCGCCTGCAAATGGCCAAGGTCAAGGGTCAGAACAACGTCAACATCGCCCCTGCCCAGCTGGAACAAAGCTATGAGCTGGAGTGGGTGGACATCGCCGATCCCGACCAGAACCGCGGCACCGCCCGGGGCCTGAACGGCGTCAACATCAGCGATTGCGCCGGTCCCTTCGTGCAAGGCTGGGCGCAGGGCGCGCTGCGCATGAACCGCGGTGAAGGCATCTGGCACCACGCCGGCAAGATGTATGTGATGGACACCTCGGGCGGCAATGTCGGCCGTGGCGCCATCTGGGAACTCGATCTGGCCACACAGACCCTGGTCTGCATCTACGCCAGCGCCTCGGAACTGGTCGGCGATGCCGGCGACAACCTGACCGTCAGCCCGCGCGGCGGCATCGTCATCTGTGAAGACGGCGGCGGCGCCACCGACAGCTTCGGCTTCGGCAGCCGCCTGATGAGCCTGACCCCGGAGGGCGACACCTTCATCCTGCTCAAGAACAACGTCAACCTCAGCGCCGCCCAGCTGAACGCCGCCGGCAAGCTCAGCAGCCTGGCCGGCAACCACCGCAGCTCCGAGTTCTGCGGCGCCTGCTTCGACCCGACCGGCCGCTACCTCTTCGTCAACATCCAGACCCCCGGCATCACCCTGGCCATCACCGGCCCCTGGGGCAAGGGCCCGCTCTGAAGCCGCCCCGCCTCTCCACTGAACTCAGGACCCATCCATGAACAAGATTTCCTCGATCGCAGTCGCCGCCTTGCTCGCCCTGGCCGGCCAGACCCAGGCCGCCGTCTACACCGGCAGCAGCGCCAACACCGGCGCTGCCAGCGTGGACGCCAGCTTCGCCAGCGCCAGCCAGCTCTTCTTCGATCTGAGCTTCGCCCAACAAGGCCAGATCACCCTGAACTTCCTGGTCGAGGCCCAAGACCTCGGTCAGGCACTGAGCTTCAACGCCCTGGTCAGCAATCTGTCGGGCCTGGGCTTTGAGGCCGCCAGCGTGCGACTGAACGGCGCGCGCTTTGCTGCGCCGTCCGGCACGGTGAGCACCGACGGCTTCCAGCCGGTGCTGGCCTCGGGCCATGCCGACGACAGCCTCTGGGCGCAGTTCGGCGGCCCAGGCGTGACCACGCAGTTCTACATCGGCAACCCCTTGCTCGAAGCCGGCGCCCAAGACTGGTCGCTGGACCTGAGCGGCCGCCAAGTCGGCGATGCCTTCAGCATCACCGTGGCGGTGCCAGAGCCGCAAACCTATGCCCTGCTGCTGTCCGGTCTGGCCGTGCTCGGCTGGGCCGCGCGCCGCCGCAGCGCTTGAACCCAAGCTTTCGAACCCAAAGACTGGACTCTCATGAAAACCACCCTCGCACTCACCACCGCCCTGCTGCTGGCCCCGATGGGCCAGGCCCTGGCCGCCGACACGCCCGTCACGCTTAAGTTCCAGCAAGGCGTGAACGGCTACACCGGAACGCAAGACGCCCACATCCGCAGCAATGAAACCAGCGGCGGCGACAGCCGCGGCATCAACTACGGCAGCCTCGATCACCTCAGCATCGACGGCGACGACGGCAGCCCGGGCGCCAAGCCCAACCAAGGTCTGATCCGTTTCGAGCAGCTGTTCGGCGCGGCCGCTGGCCAGATCCGCAGCGACGACACCATCGTCTCGGCCACCTTGCAGCTGCAGGTCTTCGACGCCGGCAGCGGCTTCAGCGTGCACCAGTTGCTGCGCGACTGGAACCAATCCACCGTGAGCTGGAACCTGGTCGACGCCGGCATCCAGACCAATGGCGTGGAAGCCTCCACCGGCAGCCTGGCCAGCGTGGGCGCCAACAACAGCAATGCCAATATCGGCACCGGCCTGTTGAGCATCGACCTCACCGCCTCGCTGCAAGCCTTGCAGGCCGGCACGGTGGCGAACCATGGCTGGCTGCTGCAGCCTTTTGCCGCCGGCAGCAACGGCATCGACTTCCACAGCAGCGAAGCCAGCGATGCCAGCCTGCGCCCCTTGCTCAGTGTGCAGCTGGTGTCCAGCGTGCCCGAGCCGCAAAGCTGGGCCTTGTTGGGTGCCGGCATGCTGGCGGTCATAGGCCTGCAGCGCCGCCGCAGCCGCCAGCACTGAGACCGACACGGCTCACGCGCGGCGCGTGCCGCGCGCGTCGTCGGTCAAGCCAGGGCGACGCGGTTGCGGCCCAGGTGCTTGGCGCGGTACATCGCGCTCTCGGCCCGCGCCACCAGCAGATCGGTGGCGTAGGGCGGCGCATTGGCCAGGCCGATGCTCAGAGTGACGTCCAGGCCCTCGGCCAGCTGCGACCAGGGGTAGAGCTCGACGGCGCTGCGAAGGCGTTCGCAGACCTCGACCGCGCGATCAGCCACGGTGTCGGGCAGGGCGACCAGGATCTGGTCATCGGCCAGGCGCAGCAGCAGATCGCGCGAGCGGGTGTTGTCGCGCAGCATCTGCGCCAGCACCTGCAGCACCTGGTTGCCCACATCCAGGCCGTGCTGGCGGGTCAGGGTGGTGAAGCGATCGACATCGATCAAGGCCAGGGTCAGGGGTGTGGCCGTCAGCTCGGCGGCGCGCACCAGGGCCGGCATGCGTGCGGCCATGCATTCGCGGTTGCCCAGGCCGGTCAGCGGATCGCGCCAGGATGCATCCAGCGGCTCGCTGGGTTCGTTCGGCTGCACGGCCTCGCGCCCGGCGGGCAGGGCCGGGCTGCGTGCTTCCAGCGAGCGCTCGGCCTCGACCCGGGTGACGAAAAAGCGCGCCTGCGCCGCCAGCTGGGCCACGGCGCGGCTGCGCGCCAGGGCCAGGTGCTGCTCCAGATGAAGCAAGGCCTGGGCGGCATCGCCCAGCGCCTGCGCGGCGCGGTAGGCGGCATGGTGCAGGCGGATCAGCAGCTCGCTCTGCGCCCGGCCGGCCGATTCGTCCAGCACCGTGGCCAGGGCCTGGCGGGCACCGGCGGCGTCGCCACGGGCCAGCTGCAGCTCGGCCAGGGAGCAGCGCGCGCGCCAGCCCAGGGCGAGATAGCCGTGGGCGTCGATGTCGGCCAAGGCCTCGTGCAGCACGGCCTCGGCGTCCTCGTGGCGGCCCAGGTGCAAAAGAATCTCGCCGCGGTTGCTGTCGCTGATGGCCAGCACAAAACACTCGCCAATGGCCAGGGCATGGGGCCGGGCGGCCTGGGTGTGCTGCAGGGCGCGAGAGAGCGCGTCGAGGCCCTCGCGGCGCTGCTCGGGCGACTGGCTGTGACGCAGCAGCTTGTAGTGGCTCAGGCCCACGGTGGCCAGGTTGTTGTGGGCGATCAGGCGCTCGGCCGGGCCGGCCTGCTCGGCCACCAGGGCGGCCGCTTCGTTCATCAGGCGCTCGGC
>JAIXSD010000262.1 GCA_027484885.1 Rubrivivax sp. | reverse complement strand
GCCACGCCCGATCTGCGCCTGGACCTGAGCCTGGACATCCACCGCGACAGCCCCACGGCCTATTTCGGCTCGCCGCTGAAGAACGGCCAGCTCTGGGCCGAGCTGCGCGGCGAGAACTACAACATCAGCGACGCCGTCTGGCGCATGGACCAGGAGCGCGCCCGCGCCCGCCTGGACTGGCAGCTGAGCGAGGGCCTGGCCGCCCGCGTGGTGGCCTACCGCTTTGAGGCCGACCGGCGCTGGCAGAACCTGGAGGAATACGCGCTCAGCGCCGATGCGCAGACGGTGCAGCGCTCGGGCTATCTGGGCATCGCGCATGAGCTGCGCCAGAACGGGCTGCGTGCCGAGCTTTTGGGGCAGGGGGGGCAGAGCGGGCAGGGTGGGCGTTTGAACTGGTCGCTGGGCGCGGAACGCATGGATCTGCGTTTTCAGCATGCCAATGATTTGTACGAGTACAAGACGGTGACGAACGTGCCTCTGCATGGCTTCGAGCCCGGCCGCTACATCGCGGCCGCCGAGCTGCTGCCGCGCAACCGCTCGCAGACCGAGCAGCTGGCAGTGTTTGCCGAGGCCGACTGGCAGCCACTGGACGGCTGGCATGTCAGCGCCGGCCTGCGCCGCGACCGCAGCGTGGTTGAGCGCCAGATCCTCTCGCCCAAGCCCGATGCCTGGAGCGGCCGCTTCACACCCACGGCCTGGCGCCTGGGCACGGTCTGGCAGCTGAGCCCGGCGCAAAGCCTCTACGGCCAGCTCAGCAGCGGCACCGACCCGGTGGGCACCATCGCCACCCTGAGCAAGGCCAATGCCGCCCTGCGCCTGACGGAAGGTCGGCAGGCCGAGGTCGGCTTCAAGCAGGCCGGCGCGGAGCTGGAGTGGACGGCGGCCCTGTTCCAGATCGCCAAGACCCACATCCTGACGCCCGACCCCAAGAACCCGCGCGAGAGCGTGCAGGGCGGGCGCCTGCGCTCGCGGGGCCTGGAGCTGGGCCTTGCCTGGACCCCGGCGTCGGGTTGGCGTGTCGATGCCAATGCCAGCCTGCTGCAAGCGCGCTACACCGAGCTGTACGACAGCGCCGGCGTCTCGCTGGCCGGCAAGCGCGCACCCAATGTGGCCGAGCGCCTGGCCAACCTCTGGCTCAGCCGCCAGCAGGGCGACTTCGACCTGGGCGCCGGCCTGCGCCATGTCGGCCAGCGCTACACCAGCACCGCCAATACCTTGAGCCTGCCGGGCTACACCGTGCTCGATGCCTCGCTGGGCTGGCGCTTCAGCCGCCAGGGCACGCTGCGCCTGCTGCTGCGCAATCTGGGTGACCGGCTCTATGCCAGCAGCACTTACACCGCGACTCAGGCCATGCTGGGCAAGCCGCGCAGCGCCGATCTGGTGCTGGACTACCGCTTCGACTGACCGCCGGGAGCTCAAGCGATGTGGCGCCGTCTTCATCTGATCCACCGCTGGGCCGGCATTGCCCTGGGCCTGCTGGTGCTGCTGTGGCTGCTCTCGGGCCTGGTCATGCTCTTTGTGGCGCGGCCCGAGCTGCGCCCTGAAGAGCGCCAGCGGGCGCTGGCCGAGCTGCCGGCGCAGGCCCCTGCGGTGACGCCAGCCCAGGCCTGGGCGGCGCTGGGCGCCTCGGCCCCTGCGGAGGCGGGCGGCCTGCGCCTGCAGCAGCAGCTGGGCCGGCCGGTTTATCTGCTGCAGGCCGGCCAGCGTTGGCGCGCGGTCGATGGCCTCAGCGGCCAGCCGCGGCCGCCGCTGGAGCCAGCCCAGGCTGCCGAGCTGGCTCGGGCCTATGCCCGGGGCTTGAGCGGGCGCCCGCTGGAGCTGGCCGAGCTGGAGCTGCTGGAGCGCGACCAGTGGACGGTCTACAGCCGCTTCAATGCACAGCGCCCGTTCTACCGCGCGGCCTTTCGCGACGACGAGGGCCTGGAGCTCTACATCGGCCAGGCCAGCGGTGAGCTGCTGCTGGACACGCGCCGCTGGGAGCGAGCCTGGAACTGGCTGGGCTCGGTCACGCACTGGATCTACATCACGCCCTTGCGCCAGCACACCGAGCTCTGGCGCCAGATCATCTTGTGGAGCAGCGGCGCGGCGGGCCTGATGTGTGTGCTGGGACTGGTCCTGGGTGTGCAGCGCCTGCGCCTGCGGCGCCGCTATGCCAGCGGCAGCGTCTCGCCCTACCGCGAGCGCTGGCAGCGCTGGCACCATCTGCTGGGCCTGGGCGGCGGCGTGGTGCTGCTGGCCTGGCTGCTCAGCGGCTGGCTGTCCATGGGCCCGGGCGGCTGGCCCGGCGGCGATGGCGCGGCGGCGCGGTTGGAGCGCCAGCGCTGGCAGGGCGGCAGCCCGCCGCTTGCGTCCCTGGCGCTGCCCGCGCCTCGGCCGGGCGTGGTGGAGCTGGAGGCGCTGCCCTTTCAATCGCAGACCTGGTGGCTGGCGCGCCAGGCCCAGGGCGGCAGCGCGCTGATCACGCCCGAGGGTCAGGTCTTGCCCCATGGCTTGAGCGAGGCGCAGCTGCGGGCCGCCGCCCAGGCCCTGCGGCCCGATCAGGCCCTGCTTGGCGCGCAATGGCTGCACGAAGCCGATCTGTATTACTACCCCTTGCGCCACCACCCGCGCAGCTTCCCGGTCTACCGCCTGGACTATGCGGACGGCCTGAGCCTCTACCTGGACCCGCGCAGCGCCCGCATCGCCTTGCGCGTGGACGCGGCTACCCGCTGGAACCGCTGGCTCTTCCACGCCTTGCACCGCTGGGACCTGCCGCCCTTGCTCGGCCTGGGCTGGGCACGTGACGCCACGGTCATCGCGCTGAGCCTGGCCGGCCTGGCGCTGACGACCGCAGGCGCTGTGCTCGGCTGGCGCCGCCTGCGCGGACGCCGACCCTCAACATTCAAACGCCCTACCGACCAGAAAGCCCTTGCCACACCATGAATGACGAGCTCTCCCCACCGGCTTCGGACGCACCCATCGTCCGCCCCAAGATCGCCAGCTACCGCCGCCATCTGCTGGTCTGCACCGGCCCGCGCTGCACGGCCGACGGCGAGGCCCAGGCCTTGTTCGACAGCCTGGGCGAGAAGTTCAAGGCTGCCGGCCTGCACGAGGGCGAGCTGCGCGTGAAGCGCAGCCGGGTCAGCTGCTTTGCCGCCTGCAAGGGCGGGCCGGTGATGTGCGTGCAGCCCGACGGCACCTGGTACTTCAATGCCCGGGGTGAGAACCTGGACCGCATCATCACCGAGCATCTGCGTGACGGCCGGCCGGTGGTCGAGCTGGTCTTCCACCAGGGGCCGGGCTGCGGTGAAGATGAGGCGGCTGAGCCATGAGCGGCCCAGGCAAACCGGGGCGGGTGAGCCTGGTCGGCGCCGGCCCGGGCGCGGCCGATCTGCTCAGCCTGCGGGCGCTGCGCCGCATCGAGGCGGCCGAGGTGGTGGTGCATGACCGCCTGATCTCGCCCGAGATCATGGCCTTGCTGCCGCCGCGGGCCGAGCGCATCAATGTGGGCAAGGCGGCCGGCGCGCATATGGTGGGCCAGGCGCAGATCCACGAGATCCTCATCAAGCAGGCGCGCGCCGGCCGGGAGGTGCTGCGGCTCAAGGGTGGCGACCCCTTTGTCTTCGGCCGTGGCGGCGAGGAGATGCTGGCCTTGCGCGAGGCCGGCATCGAGTGTGAGGTGGTGCCGGGCATCACGGCGGCCAGCGGCTGCGCGGCGGCGGCCGGCATCCCGCTGACGCAGCGCGGCATGGCGCGCGCTTGCGTGTTCCTGGCCGGGCAGCTGGCCGACGAAGGCACGCCGTTTGACGAGCAGCTCGATTGGCCGGCCTTGGCGCGCTCGGGCCAGACGCGGGTCTTCTACATGGGCATCGCCCGCCTGCCGCGCATCGCCGGCCAGCTGATCGCCCATGGCTTGAGCCCGGCCACGCCGGCCGCCATCGTGCAGGACGGCACACGGCCGGGCCAGCGGGTGCTGGCCTGCAGCCTGAGCCGCCTGCTGGAGCGGGCGCCGGCCTACGGGCCGCGGCCGGGCCTGCTGATCATTGGCGAGGCGGTGGCCCTGAGCCCGGACTACCGGGAGGACTGAGCCTGCTGGAGCCGGGCAGCCTGCAGGACAATGCGGGCGACAATGTGGGCATGAGCGACACCAAACCCATCCTGCTGCTGGTCGACGGTTCCAGCTATCTCTACCGCGCCTACCACGCCATGCCCGATCTGCGCGGGCCTGAGGGCGTGGCCACTGGCGCCATCCACGGCATGGTGGCCATGATGAAGCGCCTGCGCGATCAGGTGGCCGCCGAGCATGCGGTGTGCGTGTTCGATGCCAAGGGCCCGACCTTCCGCGACGAGTGGTACCCCGAGTACAAGGCCCAGCGCGCGCCCATGCCCGATGCGCTGCGTGAACAGATCGCACCCATCCACGAGGTGGTGCAGCTGCTGGGCTGGCCGATTTTGGAAGTGCCCGGCATCGAGGCCGACGACGCCATCGGCACCTTGGCGCGGGTGGCGGCCGAGGCCGGCCATGCGGTGGTGGTGTCCACCGGGGACAAGGACCTGGCGCAGCTGGTGACGCCGGACGTCACCCTGATCAACACCATGAGCAATGAGACGCTGGACATCCCCGGCGTGATCGCCAAGTTCGGCGTGCCGCCCGATCGCATCATCGACTACCTGACCCTGATGGGCGACACGGTGGACAACGTGCCTGGCGTCGAGAAGGTCGGCCCCAAGACGGCGGCCAAATGGATTGCCGAGTACGGCTCTTTGGACGGCGTGATCGCCAGCGCCGACAAGATCAAGGGCGTGGCCGGCGAGAACCTGCGCAAGGCCCTGGACTGGCTGCCCATGGGTCGCAAGCTGGTGACCGTCAAGCTCGATTGCGACCTGAGCGGCCATGTGCCCAACTGGCCGGCGCTGGAGGCCCTGGCCCTGCGCGAGGTGGACCGCGCGGGCCTGCAGGATTTCTACACCCGCTACGGCTTCAAGACCTGGTTGAAAGAGATCAGTGGCGGTGCGGCTGGCGCTGCCAAGTCCGCTGCACCGGTCAGCGGCGATCTGTTCGCCGACGCACCGGTGGCGGCGGTTGCCGATGTGGAGCGCCGTTACGAGACCGTGCTGGACATGGCGCAGCTGCAGGACTGGATCGCCCGCATCGGCCGCGCGCCCCTGGTGGCCCTGGACACCGAGACCGACTCGCTGGACCCGATGCAGGCCCGCATCGTCGGTATCTCTTTTGCCGTGGCGCCCGGCGAGGCGGCCTATGTGCCCCTGCGCCACGAGGGCCCGGACGCGCCGGTGCAGCTGGACCTGACCGAGGTGCTGGCCGCGCTGCAGCCCTGGCTGGAGGACGCGAACGCGCCCAAGCTGGGCCAGAACCTCAAATACGACACCCATGTGCTGGCCAACCACGGCATTGCCCTGCGCGGCGTGCAGCACGACACCCTCTTGCAAAGCTATGTGCTGGAGGCGCACAAGACCCACGGCCTGGGCGCCCTGGGCGAGCGCTACCTGGGCCGCGCGGGCGTGAGCTACGAGGATTTGTGCGGCAAGGGTGCGCACCAGATCCCCTTCGCCCAGGTCGATGTGGCCAAGGCGGCCGAGTATTCGTGTGAAGACTCGGACATGTGCTTGCAGGTGCACCAGATCCTGTGGCCGCGCATCGAGGCCGAGCCCGGCCTGCTGCGCATCTACCGCGACATCGAGATGCCCAGCAGCGCCTTGCTGGCCCGCATCGAACGCACCGGCGTGCTGATCGACCCCGAGCTGCTGCAGGCGCAAAGCCATGAGCTGGGCCAGCGCCTGCTGGCCCTGGAGCAGGAGGCGTACGACATCGCCGGCCAGCCTTTCAACTTGGGTTCGCCCAAGCAGATCGGCGAAATCCTGTTCACCAAGCTGGGCCTGCCGGTGGTCAAGAAGACCGCGACGGGGGCACCGTCCACCGATGAAGAGGTGCTGGAAAAACTCTCGCTCGACTACCCGCTGCCGGCCAAGCTGCTCGAGTACCGCGGCCTGGCCAAGCTCAAGAGCACCTACACCGACAAGCTGCCCTTGATGGTGAACGCCCGCACGCAGCGCGTGCACACCAACTACGCGCAGGCGGTGGCGGTGACCGGGCGCTTGTCCAGCAACGACCCCAATCTGCAGAACATTCCCATCCGCACCGCGGAAGGCCGGCGCGTGCGCGAGGCCTTTGTGGCGCCGCCGGGCCATGTGATCGTCAGCGCCGACTACTCGCAGATCGAGCTGCGCATCATGGCCCACATCAGCGAAGACCCGGGCCTGCTGCGTTCCTTCGGCGAAGGCCTGGACGTGCACCGCGCCACCGCGTCCGAGGTGTTCTCCACCCCGCTGGCCGATGTCACCAGCGAGCAGCGCCGTTATGCCAAGACCATCAATTTCGGTCTGATCTACGGCATGGGTGCCTTCGGCCTGGCCCAGTCTCTGGGCATCGAGCAAAAGGCGGCGCGCGACTACATCGAGCTGTACTTTCACCGCTTTGCCGGCGTGAAGCACTATATGGACAGCACCAAGGCCCGCGCGGCCGAGCTGGGCTATGTCGAGACCTTGTTCGGCCGGCGCATCTACCTGCCCGAGATCAAGGGCGGCAACGGCCCGCGCAAGGCCGGCGCCGAGCGACAGTCCATCAACGCGCCCATGCAGGGCACGGCGGCCGATCTGATCAAGCTGGCCATGCTGGCGGTGCAGGCGGAGCTGGACGCGCAAGGCAAGGCCAGCCGCATCGTCATGCAGGTGCACGACGAACTGGT
>JAIXSD010000408.1 GCA_027484885.1 Rubrivivax sp. | reverse complement strand
TTCGAGGCGGTGCTGGTGAGCGCGCCGTCCAGCCTGGACACCGAGGCCTACGAGGTGCGGCCCGAGGCGGTGCGCACCGGCACCTGGGGCACGCTGAACTACACGCGGCATTTCCGCGAGATCCTGACTCAGCCCGATGGCCGCCCGGCCAGCAGCCTGATCGTGGGCGAGACCATCACGCCCTCGGGCAACTGGAGCACCTTCCCGCCGCACAAGCATGAGCGGGAGGAGGGTGGCGAGGTCTTTCACGAAGAGATGTATTACTTCCGCGTGGCCTCGCCCGAGGGCTTTGGACTGGCTCGCCACTTCAGCCCCGAGCACGGGTTCGACCACACCCACACGGTGCGCGACGACAGCCTGCTGTCGATTCCCTACGGCTACCACACCTACGCCGCCGCGCCGGGCGCCAAGAGCTACTACCTGTGGTTCCTGGCCGGTGACGGCCGCCGCCAGGGCGTGGCTTTGCAGCCCGAGCTGGCCTGGACGCAAAAGCTGGTGGGCATGTGCTGAGCGAATGAACGAATGAATGCGTGAGTGAGACGAGCAGCATGAGCACCAACACCCCATCCCAACTTCAATCCCTGTTCTCCCTGCAGGGCCGCGTGGCTTTGGTCACGGCGGGCGCCAGCGGCATCGGCCAGGCCCTGGCCATCGGCTTGGCGCAAGCGGGCGCCGATGTGGCCATCACCCGCCACAGCCAGAGCAGCGAGGACACCGAGGCGGCGGTGCGCGCCCTGGGCCGCCAATGCCTGGTGATCGCCGCCGACCTGGCCCGGCCCGAGGCGCCGGCCGAAGTGCTGGCCCAAACCTTGAAGCACTACGGGCGCATCGATGTGCTGGTGAACAACGCCGGCATCATCCGCCGCGCGCCGGCCGCCGAGGTGCGCGACGAGGACTGGGACGCAGTGATGGACCTGAACCTCGACGCCGCCTGGCGCCTGTGCCAGGGCGCCGGCCACCAGATGCTGGAGCAGGGCAGCGGCCGCATCATCAACATCGCTTCGCTGCTGAGCCTGCAGGGCGGCATCCGCGTGCCGGCCTACGCCGCGGCCAAGCATGCGCTGCTGGGCCTGACCCGAGCCCTGGCCAATGAATGGGCCGGGCAGGGCGTGGGCGTCAATGCGATTGCCCCGGGCTATATCGAAACCGCCAACACCGCGCCGCTGCGCGCCGACCCCGAGCGCAGCCGCCAGGTGATGGAGCGCATCCCGGCCGGCCGCTGGGGCCAGGCGCAAGACCTGGTGGGCGCAGCGGTGTTTCTGGCCTCGCCGGCCTCGGCTTACGTACATGGCCAGCTCTTGGTCGTTGATGGCGGCTGGATGGCCCGCTGAAAGCTTGAGCGCTTTCTACTGCGCTACCGCCATGCGTCGTTGGTCCGGTGCTCGGAATCCTCACGTACAGGAAGTACGTTCCGGTTCCTGCGCTCCGTCCGCCTAGCCTGACGGCCGCTCGCTACGAAAGCGCCCAAGCTTTGAAGCTGCTTTGCAATTAGAGACCTTGCTTCCTTCCCACACCCGCCCGCAGCCGCTGTGCTACGGCGCCCCATGCCTGAACGAGACATGACGACCACCGTTTCTGTTGTTGAACACCCCGAGGCCGGCGCAGCCAGCACGATGCAGCCCTCCATGGTGGTGCGCGCCGAGCAGGCGATTGCCGCCGCCTGCGCCCAGCTGGGCCGCTGCCTGCAGCAGCTGGGCCCGCAGTTTCCGGGTGACACCAGCACGGGCAACTACTTTTCGCCAGCCGTCTGGCCCGAGGAGCCGGCTGGCGTCAACAGCAGCTGGACGGCGGGTTTCTGGACCGGCCTGCTCTGGATGGCGCACGAGCTGAGCGGCGAGGCCCGCTTTGGCACGGCCGCAGCCGCCCAGCTGGACGGTTACTCGCGCAGGCTGGCGCGGCGCTTTGTGGTGGACCACCACGACCTGGGCTTTCTCTTCATGCCATCGTGCGTGGCGGCGCTGCGCCAGGGGCCGCAGCCGCTGGCGCAGGCCACGGCTTTGCAGGCCGCCGCCTTGCTGATGACGCGCTACCTGCCGCGCGCCGGCGTGGTGCAGGCCTGGGGCCGGCTGGAAGACCCGGCCCAGCGCGGCCGCATCATCATCGATTGCCTGCTCAACCTGCCCCTGCTGCACTGGGCCGCAGGGCAGGGCAGCGGCGCTGAGATGCGCGAGGCCGCCATCCGCCACGCCCAGCGCTCGCGGGAACACCTGGTGCGGCCCGACCACAGCAGCTTCCACACCTTCCATTTCGACCCCGAGACCGGCGCGCCGCTGTACGGAACCACGGCCCAGGGCGCTTCGGACCAATCCTGCTGGGCGCGCGGTCAGGCCTGGGGTTTGTATGGCTTTGCGCTCAACCACCGCTGGGTGCCGGAGCAGGGCTTTCTGCAAACGGCCTGCCAGCTGGCGGATCACTTTCTGGCCCTGCTGCCCGAGCATGGCATTGCCTGCTGGGACATGAGCTTTCCGCCCGATGCGGGCGAGCCCTGGGACAGCTCGGCCAGCGCGATTGCGGCCTGCGGCCTGATGGACATTGCCGAGCAGCTGCCCGCGGCCGAGGCCGAGCGAGCGCAGCGCTATCGCGCGGCGGCCGACCGCATCCTCGACGGCCTGCTGCGCCACTGCGCCGGCTGGGACGCGCCCGGCAATGCCTTGCTGCGCCACGGCGTCTACAGCAAGCCCGATGGCTTGGGCGTGGACGAGGCCAGCCTGTGGGGCGACTTCTTCTTCCTCGAAGCCCTGGCCCGCCGCGCCCGTGGCTG
>JAIXSD010000295.1 GCA_027484885.1 Rubrivivax sp. | reverse complement strand
GGAGGCTCCGTGTTTGCCCGAGCCCCGCCATGCCTGCTTCGGAACGAGCTGCCGCCAGCCCGCGCGTCCAGCGCCTGCATCAGATCCTGCTCTGGCCGCTGCGCCTGATGCCGCTGGGCGATGCGCCCGGCGCGCCGCGCCGCCCCTGGGAGCGCCTGGCCGCCGTGGCCGACAGCCCCTGGCGCGAAGTGGCCGACGAATACACCGGCGGGCCGCAGAACTTCCACGAGCGCCATTACCAGGAGTTCGTCACCTTCCTGCCCTATGTGCAGCGTTTTCTTTACGGCGAGGGTGCCGAGGGCGGCGCCGGCTCGGGCATGAAGGTGTTCCGCCGGCATGACGTCAAGCAGCTGCGTGTGCAGACCCGGCCGCAGGACGCGCCGCTGCTGCTCGACGTGGTCCATGTCGACCTTTACTTCTTCTTCGATGTCGATGTGGTGCTGCTGAATGTGGAAGTCAGCATCGCCGATCTGTCCCTGGCCCAGGCCCAGGAGTTGATGTACCGCCTGGGCCGCGCCTACCCGCCGGGCTGGGACGCGCAAGGCCTGCCCTTGCATTGCCTGGCCCAGGCCGAATGGCTGGATGCCCAGGGTCAGGTCTTGTCCAGCTCCGACAGCCGCGAGCGCGACAGCTTCATCGAGCATGTGCACCGCCACCGCGCGCCGCGCCTGGCCCGGCACTGGGACTGGTTGCTGCGCCCGCTGGTCAACCATGCGGGGGAGCCCGCGCCAGGCGCGCTCAGCTACCGCCAGATCGAGTACTACCGCATGCCCCTGATGGCCTACCTGGCGGTGGACGATCCGCGCGCGCTGACGCGCAGCGATTTTGTGCGTCTGGGTCTGGTGACCGGCTCTGGCCCGGTGGCGCAGGAGGGCAGCCTGCCTTATGGCGAAGACCATCTCAGTGACTTCGAGCGGCGCTATTGCTATGACCGCTTCTGGAGCGATGGCGGCGCCGCGCCGCAGACGCGCTATCTGTGCAGCGGTCATGCCCTGGTGGTGGTGGGGCGGGCCGATGTGGATTTCTTTGCCTGCCGCGACCGCGGCGTTCTGGCCCAGTTCCGGCACCAGCATTTCCTGATTTTCCTGATTGCGCATTTCCAGAAGGCGGCCTTGCTGATGTTCTCGGACCGCCTGGTCGAGGCGCTGCGCCGGCTCAATGTGCAAGACCCCGAGAACGTACGCCGCTTCAAGCGCGCCATCCGCTCGGCCTTCGAGGGCTTTCTGCGCTTCACCCACCGCTACTGGTTCCACGATGTGGCCGAGCAGGCGCAGTCACGCGCGCTGTTCCGCATGTGCGCCGAGCATCTGGGCCTGGACGCCTTGCATGCCGAGGTCAAGCAGCGGGTCACCGACATGAGCGATTACCTGGAAACCGACAGCATCCGCCGCCAGGCCAACACGGTGGTGCGCCTGACGGTGGTGACCATCTTCGGCCTGGTGGGCACCATCACCACCGGCTTCCTCGGCATGAACTTGCTGGCCGAGGCCGATGCACCCTGGACCGAGCGCCTGGCCTACTTCGGCGGCGTGCTGGCGGTGACGGTGGCGCTGACGGTCTACACCATGGTCAAGTCCAAGCGCCTGTCCGATTTTCTCGATGCCTTGTCCGACGAGCGACTCAGCGCCTGGGACAAGCTGCGGGCCTTTGCGGCGGTCTGGCGAAGTGGCCCCGGCTGAGCCAGAACAGCGACCTGCATGGGGCCTGAAATTGGCCTGAAATAGGCCAGAAAGGGGCGAGCGCCCTGCGGTGAATTCGCGAGCCTTTATGCTCGCGCGATGAATCGAAATTCCGCTGCCCCGTTTCGCTTGCCGCCGGCCTTGCCGGCCTGGTGTTTGGTCTCGCCTGTGCTGGCCTTGCTGGGCCTGTGGGGCATCAGCCATCTGGGCCAGGAAGTGGCGGGTTGGTGGATGTTGCCCCTGGCCTTGCTGTTGATGGCGGCGGTCTTGTCCGCCGTCCACCATGCCGAGGTGGTGGCGCACCGCGTGGGCGAACCGTTTGGCTCCCTGGTGCTGGCGGTGGCGGTGACGGTGATCGAGGTGGCGCTGATCGTGTCCCTGATGCTGGCCGGCGGAGAGAGCTCCAACGCGCTGGCGCGCGACACGGTATTCTCGGCCCTGATGATTGTCTGCAATGGCGTGGTCGGCCTGTGCCTGCTGCTGGGCGGCCTGCGCCACAAGGTGCTGGCCTTTCGCGTCGAGGCCACCAGCCCGACCCTGGCCGTGCTGGTGGCCCTGGCCACCCTGACCCTGGTGCTTCCCAGCTTCACCACCAGCACGCCGGGCCCGACTTTTTCCACGGCCCAGCTGATGTTTGCCGGCCTGGTGTCCCTGGTGCTGTACGGCGCTTTTGTGTTTGTGCAGACGGTGCGGCACCGCGAGTACTTCCTGCCGATTGAAACCGAAGAGGGCGAGCAGGCGGCCGAGCGCCCCTCGGGCGGCGTGGCCGCCTGGAGCGTCGGGCTGCTGCTGGCCTGCCTGGTCGGCGTGGTGGGCCTGGCCAAGCTGCTGGCGCCGGGCATCGAGGCCGGTGTGCGCGCGGCCGGGGCGCCGGCCTCGGTGGTGGGCGTGATCGTGGCCTTGCTGGTGTTGCTGCCCGAGACCGTGGCCGCCGTGCGCGCGGCCCTGCGCAAGCGTCTGCAAACCAGCCTCAACCTGGCCCTGGGTTCGGGCGTGGCCAGCATCGGCCTGACGATCCCGGCCGTAGCTCTGCTGTCGCTCTTCTTCCCCTATCCCCTGGTGCTGGGCCTGTCCAACACCAGCATGGTGCTGTTCCTGTTGACGGTGGTGGTGGCCACCCTGACCCTGGGCAGCGGCCGCGCCACGGTGCTGCAGGGCGCCGTGCATCTGGTGCTGTTTGCGGTTTTCTGTTTCCTGGCTGTCGTGCCTTGAGCCTGCGGGACATGGAACGAACCCGGGCCTTGCTGGAGGGCGCGGCGGGCGGTGCCCTGCCGGAATGGGAGGCCCTGGCCGGCGGCTACCGGCTGGGCCGCTATGCCAAAGGCGAGGATGTGTTTGCCATCGGTGAGTGGCAGCCTTTCGTCTACGTGCTGCGCCAGGGCATGGTCAAGCTCAGCTACAGCAATGAGGCGGGCGAGGAGTGGATCAAGTCCTTCATCGGCGAGGGCGACTTCTTTGCCTGCCCCAATGTGCTGGTCGCTGGCGGCAAGACCGACTATGCCGCCGTGGCCCTGGAGGACTGCCAGATCGAGCAGGTGGACTTTGCCGCCATGCATGCGCTGACCGAGCGCCACCCGGCCTGGCAGCGCGCCATCCGCCAGCTGCTGGCCTGGCACATCCTGCGCAAGGAGCAGCGCGAACGCGAGCTGCTGACCCTGCGCCCCGACGAGCGCTACCAGGCCTTTCTGCGCAGCCAGCCGGCCCTGGCCGAGCGGGTGCAACAGCGCGACCTGGCGCATTACCTGGGCGTGACGCCCGAGGCCCTGAGCCGCATCCGCAAGCGTCTGCGAAGCTGAGGTTTCCTGCTGCGCCCTCGCCATGCGTCGTTGGCCCTCGCTTCAGGATCCTCACGTACAGGAAGTACGTTCCGGTCCTTCAGCTCCGGCCGCCTAGCCTGCCGAGCGCTCGCGACGAAAACCGGGCTCTGTGAACACGCGGCTTTGACCCAAGTCAAAGCTCC
>JAIXSD010000466.1 GCA_027484885.1 Rubrivivax sp. | reverse complement strand
TTGCCATCGAAGGGCGGCTCGCCAGCGGCTTGCATGCGCGGGTCGGCCATCACCTTGCTCCAGGCTTCGTTGCGCAGCTCGCGTGACGGCCAGGTGACCCAGGAAAACACGACGGTCTCGTCGGGCCGGCATTGAACCGCCATCGGCAGCGAGGTCAGCTTGCCTTCCGGCACATCGTCGCCCCAGCAGTCGACCACGCGGGTCGCGCCGTACTCTTTGAAGATCTTCCCCATGGCCTGCGAGTGCTGAACAAAGTCCTCGCGCCGGTCGGAGGGAACGGAAGCAACGAATCCATCAACGTAGGCCATCTGCGTGCTCCGGTGAGTGTGCAGGGCCGAGGGCCCTGCTGTCGGTCGGCCTGGCACATCGAATCGCCAGGTGCGGGTGGCAAGCCTAGCTGAAAGCCGCCCCGCGTCCAAGGCCAAGCCCGGGCGGCAGCGCGGCCCTCATTCGGCGGCCGCAGGCTCCTCGCTCTCGCTGTGCCGCTCCGGCTCTGTGGCGCTGAGAATTTCGCTCAGCAGCGAGGTCGCGTAGTTGCCAGCGGGCAGCGAGAAGCTGAGCAGCAGCTGATCGGCCTGCGGCCATTCCCATGTCAGCTCACCCGGGCTCGCCACCAGGGCGCGGCGTTCTTGGTCCAGGCCAGCGTGCTCCATGCCGTCGCAGAGGACGGCGTGAGCTGCCGCCACGCCGTTCTCCAGGGCCTGCGCCTGCTCGCTGCTGCTCACACGGCCGCGGCCCCAGAGCGGCCCGGTGGGCCGGCCCGCGGCGTCCATCACATCGCCCGGCAAGACCTGGCCCCAGAGCCCCTGCTGGATGCGCAGCGCCAGCACCTCATTGAAGACAAAGGAGCGCACCGCCGACAGGTAGATGCCCTTCTTCTTGGGGTTGCGCACACGGATCTCGCGCGCCAGCATGGCGCGGCCCTGCTCGACATTGCCGCCTTCATGGCCAAAGCGCTGGGCGCCGAAGTAATTGGGCACGCCCTGTGAAGCGATGGCCTGCAGATTGAGCTCGATCGCGGCGCGATCGCCAGTCACCTCACGCAGCATGATGCGGAAGTGGTTGCCCTGCAGATCGCCGGGGCGCAGCTTTTTCACATGGCGGCTTTGGCTCAGCACCTTGAATTCCGGGTGCTGGAGCTGGGTCAGGTCCGGCGTCTCCCCCTTGGGCAGATAGATGCTGAACCACTGGCGGGTGATGGCGTAGCGGTCCTTGAGGCCGGCATAGCCGACATCCCACTCCTGCACCCCGGCAGCCGCGGCCAGCTGCTGCGCAACGAAGGCCGTGTTGGCCCCGTTCTTCTCCACATCCAGCCAGAGGTGCTCGCCCGCACCCGAGGGCAGCTGCAAGGGCAGCTCGGTCACGATGAAATCCTCGTTGAGGCTTTTCAAGATGGCGCTGGCGCCACTGGCCGGATAAGCCTTGGGCCAGAGCGGCAGGGTCGTGTACGGGGAAGAAGCGTCGGTCATGAGAGCGGTCTGACGGCACCAACTGGCGATGGAGGCAGGCTGCCCATCCGACCAGGGGCTGTCGAGGGCGTGATTGTCCTCTCTGGCTGGCGATGTTCCCGAGCGAATCGGCGCGCAAGCGGAATTCATGAAGGACACGTCGTGGCGATGGCTGAAAGACTCCCGGCGCTGAGCTCCAATCGCAGCCGAGACCGGCGGGCTGCAGACGAGCCGAAGCCAGGGACTGAGGTGCGTCGTCTCTGGCGAGCACGGCATGGGCTCGCTGCCAGCTCAACAAACTCGCAGCACCTCAAACTGCTGCCGAACGGCAGCAATGTGGATGAACACCTCATCCCCCTCGAACTTGCCCAACACGGCCCTACCCAAGGGGGCTTCCGAGCTGACCACCTGAACGAGCTGGGCCCCACGGAGCAAACTCATGCTGCCGCCAGCCGGCCCGAGAAAGAGCAACTGCTCCTTGGCGTGGGCATCCACCAGGCAAACCAGCGCGCCAAGTTGTATGCCTTGGCTCGCGTCGTAGGGACGCGGACGGAACTGGCGCCAGTGAACCATCGCCTGACGGATGGCTTCGGCCCGGCGGGCTTGGCCAGTGGCCAGATAGGCGGCCTCCAGCCCCAAAGTGTCGTACTTGTTTTCGGCGATGTTCTCTTCGTGAGTCGCCGTCTCATGCGCCGCCCGCGCCGCCTGTTCAACTTGCAGCAGGTCTTCGGCCAGCCGATCCAACACCTGCTGCTGCAGCAAGAACTTATCCATGACGAAAGGGGGCAATCTCGAACCAGCGGGAGGACGGGCCGTGATTATGAAGGGCGCCCCTCGCCATTCATCGCACGGATGTGCCGCGAAATCTGGCGCTAGGGATCACCTGCGACCGTTCTGACAGGGTCACATCGACCTCATCGCCCGTGAACCTCAGCCTGAGCCGATAGGTATTGATGCTTCCGACTTCGTTGTACTCGACGAAGAAGGTGTTCTCTCGTTCCCAGGTCCCTGCCACAGCCACATCCAGTCCCGATGGGCCGCCGGAGGACACGCGCGGAACTCCATCCAGCCCAAGCGGCCGTGGCCCGTCATGCCTATCTCCGATCTCGAGCTCAAGCTGCGGGCCCGCCGGGTCCGAGAAGGTGAGTACCAAGGACTTCAGATTCAGCGGATTGGCGGCCAGGGCATATCGCCTGCCCGAAATATGCTTTGCCAGCGGCGGCAGATGCGACGCCGGAAGCCGAGGCAGGGCGGCCTCCCTGACTGCAGCGGCCAACCGGGCCATGCCCGAAGGATTTTCCGGCAAAGGCTGATCCGCCTTGAGGGCGCGGCCGATGAAGGCGCCGACCTCGCCCGGCTCGAATTCGCCGCCCGTGAACACAACGACGATGTTCTTCTCCGGAACGACAGTGATCCGCTGGCCGCCACGACCCACCGCCTCGAACTCCGGGGGCCGGCGGCTCGTATGAAGCCAGAAGCCGTATCCATACTTCTGATCCGTGAACGGCGGATGAGCATGAGCTTGAACAGCCGCCTCCATCCAGCCCTTCGGAATGATTTGTCGGCCCTCCCAGCGGCCGTGGTTCAGCCACAGATAACCCAGCTTGGCCATGTCACGGGGCTCCAGGCGCAGGTCGCCCCATCCATAGGAGACGCCCTGGGCATCGGCCGGCCACGTCACCTTGCGGATGCCGAGTGGGGAGAACAACTCCCGCTGCGCAAAATCCAAGGCGCTCAAGCCAGTCGCCTTTGTGATCGCCGCGGATAGCAGATGCATGCCACCCGAGCAATACTCAAAGCGGCTTCCGGGCTCATCTGTCATCGCGCGATCCAGCATGAACTGCGTCCAGTCCTTGCTTTGCCGCATCTGCCCGAGCGTGATCTCTCCGTGCGCGGCCTGACAATCCAGGCCCGAACTCATCGACATGAGGTGTTTGAGGCTCAGCCGCTGCTTGCGCTCATCCAGTTTGGCTATGGAGCGTCCACTGAATATCGAGGTCAGCGGCTGCGAGAGCCCAGTGAAGGCCTCTTGACCGGCAGCGATCCCGGCAAGCGTTGTGGTCACGCTCTTCGTCACTGAAGCCACGTCATGCAAAGCCCCATTCTGAAATGGCCAGAAATAGGCATCCAGGACGATATGGCCGTTGCGGACAATGGTGAGGCTATGGATTCGCGTGTCGTGGTCGCGAACATAGTCGAAGGCATCTGCCAGCACATCGGAATCGAGCCCTTGCGCTTCCGGCGACGAGTAGCGCCACCCAAGGGTCGGCCAGGGCTTACCTTCTGCATTGGCCGCGAACGCGTTCCCGCCGAACAGCATGGCCGCCACAAGGAAAAACGTCGCGCTGAATCGTGCAGAGTTCTGCATGAAGTCTCCCTGAATCTTTCTTGCCACGCTCTTCAGGGTCGACAGCAGCGGCTCGGCTACCTGGCCCGCAGGCTTTCTCCGCCACTTGACGCAGCTAGCTACCAGCGTCGAGATGGCTTGAACGCCCACATCGCCGCGGCGGTGGTCCTTGCTGCTGGTCCTGTGATGGTAAGGCCATGGAAGCTGTGTCTCAGCGATCGTGAAGTTAGTGAGCTGCAGCGATGGATGACCATCGCTGAACCGCAGCCATCCGCCAGCCCCGCCCACCACATCGTCTCAAAAAGCAGAAGGGGCCATTCGGCCCCTTCCTCACCAAGTACCGACTGACTTTCTTCGGCAGCGACTGAGTTTATTTTTTCAATCAAACACAGAAAATAACTCTTATTCCACCGTGACCGATTTGGCCAGGTTACGAGGCTTGTCGACATCCGTTCCACGCGCGCAAGCCGTGTGATACGCCAGCAATTGGAGCGGGATCACGTGCAGGATGGGGCTCAGCGCGCCATAGTGCTCGGGCATGCGGATCACGTGCAGACCCTGCTCGCTTTCGATTTGTGTGTCGCCGTCGGCAAAGACGTAGAGCTGGCCGCCGCGGGCGCGGACTTCCTGCATATTGCTCTTGAG
>JAIXSD010000519.1 GCA_027484885.1 Rubrivivax sp. | reverse complement strand
GCGCAGGCCCAGCACCTGGCTGCTGCTCAGGGCGTTGACCTGGGCGGTGGTCAAGGCCACCAGCTGCTCGCTGCCCAGCACGCCGAGCTGGCTGGCGCTCAGGCCCTTGAGCCCGGCGGTGCTGATGGCGGCCAGGTCCTCGGTGCTGAGGGTGCGGATCTGCTCGGTGAGGATCAGGGCGATCTGGGCCGAGCTCAGGGCGCGGAACTGGGCCGTGCTGAGCGCATTGAGATCGTCACTGGCCAGGCTCTGCACCTGGGCCGCGGTCAGGCTGTTGATCTGGTTGGTGCTCAGGCTCACCCATTGATCGCTGCTCAGGGCGGCGAGCTGCTCGCTGCTGAGCGCGCGCAGGGCAGCGCTGTTGAGCGCTTGCAGGTCATCGGTGGCCAGTTTGGCGATCTGGCTGGCTTGCAAGCCCGCGACCTGCACGCTGTTGAGGGCGGACACCTGGGCGGTGGTGAGCGCGATCAGCTGATCGCTGCCGAGCACGCCGATCTGCGCCGCGCTCAGGCCGCGCAATCCGTTGGTGCTGATGGCGGCCAGGTCTTCGGTGCTCAGGGTGCGGATCTGCTCGGTCAGGATCAGGGCGATCTGTGAGGAATTCAGGGCGCGGAACTGGTTGCTGCTCAGCGCGTTCAGGTCCTCGCTGGACAGGCTTTGGATCTGGGCCGCCGTCAGGCTGTTGATTTGCTGCGTGCCCAGGGCGGCGATCTGGTCCGAGCCCAGGGCGCGCAGCTGCTCGGAGCTGAGCGCGCGCAGGGCGGCGCTGTTCAGCGCGGCCAGGTCGTCGGTGGCCAGGCGGGCCATCTGCTCGGTGCGCAGGCCGGCGATCTGGGCGCTGTTGATGGCGGCCGCCTGCGCGGTGCTCAGGGCGATGATCTGGTCGCTGCCCAGTGCGGCCAGCTGACTGGCGCTCAAGCCTTTCCAGGCATTGGTGTTGAGGGCGGCCAGATCCTCGGTGGTCAGGGCCTTGATCTGATCACTGCTCAGGGCGCCGAGCTGGGCGGAATTGAGGGCGCGGAACTGAACGCTGGTCAGCGCGTTCAAGTCCTCGGTCGCCAGGCTCTGCACCTGGGCGCTGCTCAGGGCATTGACCTGGGCGGTGGTGAGCGCCGCCCACTGATCGCTGCCCAGGGCGGCCAGGCGGTCGCTGGCCAGGGCCTTGATCGCATTCAGATTGAGGGCTTGCAAATCGTCGGTGGCCATGGCCGCGATCTGATCGCTGCTGAAACCCTGGATCTGGGCGCTGTTCAGCACGGCCACCTGGGCGGTGCTGAGGGCGCGGATCTCATCGGTGCTGAGCAGGGCCAGCTGGTTGACGGGGCCGGTGCTCAGGGCCGCGATCTGGGCGGTGGTGAGGGCGGCGATCTGGTCCGAGCCCAGGGCCTGGAACTGCTCGCTGCCCAAGGCGCGGATGGCGGCAGAGCTGAGCGCGCGCAGGTCCTCGCTCTGCAAGGCCACCAGCTGGTCAGTGCGCAGGCCCTGCACCTGGGCGCTGTTCAGCGCCGCGAACTGGCTGCTGGCCATGGCCACGATTTGCTCGGTGCCCAGTGCGCCCAGCTGGGCGGCGCTCAGGCCACGCAGGCCGGTGCTGCCGATGGCGGCCAGGTCCTCGCTTTGCAGGCTGCGCAGCTGGTCGCTGCCCAGGGCGGCGATCTGTGCCGAACCGATGACGCGGAACTGGGCCGTGCTCAGGGCGTTGAGGTCTTCGCTGCCCAAGCTTTGCAGCTGGCTGGGCGTCAGGGCATTGACTTGCGCCGTGGTCAGCGCGGCCCATTGCTCGGAGCCCAGCGCGCGCAGCTGATCGCTGTTCAGGGCCCGCAGAGCGGCGCTGTTGAGGGCGCGCAGATCGTCGGTCTCCATGCGCGCGATCTGGTCCGTGCGCAGGCCGGCGACTTGGGCGCTGTTCAGGGCCGCAGCCTGGCTGCTGCTCAGGGCCACGATCTGGTCGGTGCCCAGGGCGGCCAGCTGTGTCGCGCTCAGGCCACGCAGGCCGAGCGTGCTGATCGCAGCCAGGTCTTCGGTCTGCAGGCCGCGCATCTGATCGCTCGAGATGGCGGCGATCTGGGCCGAGTTCATGGCGCGGAACTGGGCGGTGGTGAAGGCGTTCAGGTCCTCGCTGGACAGGCTCTGGATCTGCACCGAGCTGAGCGCGTTGACCTGCACGGTGCTCAGGGCGGCCAGCTGGTCCGAGCCCAGGGCGCCGAGCTGCTCGCTGTTCAGGGCACGCAGGGCGGCGCTGTTCAGGGCTTGCAGGTCGTCGCTGGCCATCTTGGCGAGCTGGTCGTTGCGCAAGCCGCTGACCTGGGCGCTGTTCAGCACCGCGACCTGGGCGGTGCTCAGGGCCACGATCTGGTCGGTGCCGAGGGCGCCGAGTTGGCCGGCACTCAGGCCGCGCAGGGCGGCGGTGCTGATGGCGGCCAGGTCTTCGCTGGCCAGGGGGCGCAGCTGGTCGGTCGTCAAAGCCGCCACCTGGGCCGAATTGAGGGCGCGGAACTGCGCCGTGTTCAGGGCATTGAGGTCCTCGCTGGCCAGGCTCTGGATCTGCGCGCTGCTCAGGGCGTTGAGCTGGCTGCTGCTCAGGGCCTGCCATTGCTCGGAGCTCAGGGCTGCCAGCTGCTCGGAGTTGAGCGCGCGCAGCGCGGCCGAATTGATGGCCTGCAGGTCGTCGGTGGCGATCTTGGCCATCTGGCTGGCTTGCAGGCCCGCCACCTGGGCACTGTTCAGGGCGGCGGCCTGGGCCGTGCTGATGGCGATGATCTGATCTGTGCCCAGCACGGCCAGTTGGGCCGCGCTGAAGCCGCGCCAGGCGCCGGTGTGGATGGCGGCCAGGTCATCGGTGGCCAGGCTGCGCACCTGATCGGTGCCCAGGGCGGCAATCTGCGCCGAGTTGAGGGCGCGGAACTGCGCCGTGCTCAGTGCGTTGAGGTCTTCGCTGCCCCAGCTCTGGATCTGGCTGCTGCTCAGTGCATTGACTTGCGCCGTGGTCAGCGCGGCAATCTGGTCCGAGCCGAGCGCAGCCAGGCGGTCGGTGGCCACGGCCTGCAGGGCGCGGGTGTTGATGGCGGACAAATCGTCGGTGGCCAGGCTGGCGAACTGATCGCTGCTGAAGCCGCCGATCTGGGCGCTGCCCAGGGCGCCGATCTGGGCCGAGTTGAGGGCGCGGATCTCATCGCTGCTGAGCACGGCCAGCTGGTTGATCGGTGAGCTGCTGAGCGCGGCAATCTGGGCCGTGCTGAGCGCGGCGATCTGCTCGGAATCCAGCGCCCGCATCTGATCGGTGCTGAGCGCACGGATGGCCGCGGTGCTCAGGGCCCGCAGGTCTTCGGTTTGCAGATGGCTGATCTGCTCGGTGCTCAGGGCCTGGACCTGGGCGCTGTTCAGTGCCGCGGCTTGCGCGGTGCTCAGGGCGACGATCTGGTCGCTGCTCAGGGCGCCGATCTGGCCGGCGCTCAGGCCGCGCAGGCCGGCGGTGCTCAGCGCGGCCAGGTCTTCGCTTTGCAGGCTGCGGATCTGATCGCTGGCAATCGCCGCCACCTGGGCCGAGTTCATGGCGCGGAACTGGGCGGTGGTGAGCGCGTTCAAGTCCTCGCTGGACAGGCTCTGGATCTGCACCGAGCTCAGGGCATTGACCTGGGCCGAGCTCAAGGCCGCCCATTGGTCTGAGCCCAGGGCGGCCAGCTGATCGCTGCCCAGGGCGCGCAGCGCGGCGCTGTTGATGGCCTGCAGATCGTCGGTGGCGATCTTGGCCATCTGATCGCTGCGCAGGCCTTGCACTTGCACGCTGTTCAGCGCCGCGAACTGCTGTGTGCTCAGCGCCACGATCTGGTCGGTGCTGAGCGCGCCGAGCTGGGTGGAGCTCAGGCCGCGCCAGCCGGCGCTGCCGATGGCCACCAGGTCTTCGCTTTGCAGCGTGCGCAGCTGGTCGCTGCTGAGTGCGCCGACCTGGGCCGAGTTCATGGCCTGGAACTGCTGGGTGGTGAAAGCGTTGAGGTCCTCGCTGGACAGGCCTTGCAACTGAGTCTGCGTGAGCGCATTGACCTGCTGCGTGCCCAGGGCGGCGAGTTGATCGCTGCCCAGGCCGGCCAACTGCTCGGTGCTGAGGCCGCGCAGAGCGCCGCTGTTGAGTGCACGCAAATCATCGGTGGCAAGTTTGGCCATCTGGGCCGCGCTCAGGGACTGAACCTGGGCGCTGTTGAGCACCGCGTACTGCTGCGTGCCCAGGCCGATCAGCTGATCGCTGCTCAGGGCGGCCAGCTGGCCGGCATCGAGGCCGCGCAGGGCGGAGGTGTTGAGGGCGGCGAGGTCGGAGACATCGAGCGCCTGCACCTGATCGCTGCCCATGGCCGCGACCTGGCTGGAATTCATGGCCGCAAACTGGCCGGAGCTGAAATCCTTGAGCGAGTTGCCCAGGCCCTGGATCTGCACGCTGCTCAGCGCGGCGACCTGCTGGGTGCTCAAGGCCTGCTGGGAATCCGAGCTGAGGCTGCCCAGCTGTTCGGAGCTGAGCGCGCGGATGGCGGCCGTGCTCAGAGCGCGCAGGTCTTCCGTCTGCATGGCCTGCACCTGCAGGCCGGCGATCTGGCTGCTGCTCAGCGCTGCCGCCTGGGCGGTGGTCAGGGCGGCGACCTTGCCGCCCGTGCCCAGGCTGTCGAACTGGGCCGAGCTCAGGCCGCGCAGGCCGGCAGTGCCGATGGCGGCCCAGTCCTCGGTGCCGAGGCTGGCGATCTGATCGGTCAGCAGGGCGGCGGTCTGGGCCGAGCTGATGGCCTGCCACTGCGTGGCCGTCAGGGCATTGAGGTGTTCGCTGTCCAGGCTGCGGATCTGGGCCGAGCTCAGGGCGTTGAGCTGGGCCGTGCCCAGGGCTGCCATTTGGTCGGAGCTCAGTGCCGCCAGCTGCTCGCTGCTGAGCGCGCGCAGGGCGCCGCTCTGGATGGCGCGCAGGTCTTCGGTCTGCAGGGCGGCGATCTGGTCGCTGCGCAGGCCGCCGATCTGGGCGCTGTTGAGCACCGCCATCTGGGCGGTGGTGAAGGCGCGGATCTCGTCGGTGCTGAGCGCTGCCAGCTGGTTCACCGGTGCGCTGGCCATGGCGCTGAGCTGGGCCGTGCCGAGCACGGCGATCTGGTCCGAGCCCAGGGCGGCGATCTGCTCGCTGCCGAGCGAGCGGATCACGGCGGTGCTGAGCGCGCGCAGGTCCTCGCTTTGCAAGGCGGCGATTTGGTCGGTGCGCAGGCCCTGGGCCTGCACGCTGTTCAGGGCTGCGAACTGCTGGCTGCCCATGGCCACGATTTGATCGGTGCTCAGTGCGGCGAGCTGCTCGGCGCGCAGACCGCGCAGACCGGCGCTGCTGAGCGCGGCCAGGTCCTCGGTGCTCAGCGTGCGCATCTGATCGCTGCTGATGGCCGAGAGCTGGGCCGAGTTCAG
>JAIXSD010000772.1 GCA_027484885.1 Rubrivivax sp. | reverse complement strand
GGCATGAGCTTCGAGACGCCCAAGGGCAAGATGACCTTCCGCGCCGAAGACCACCAGGCGATGCAGTCGATGTACCACTTCCGCATCAAGGTGGACCCCGCCTTCCCGTGGGGCGTGCCTGAGCTGGTGCGCGAGATCAAGCCGGAAGAGATGCAGGTCCCGATCCGCAACAAGCGCTGAGGATGGCCCACCCCCTACCGACTTCGTCGGCCCCCTCAAGGGGGCGCTGCCAGTGGCCCGGCAAAGCCGGTTCCACGGCAGCCGCTGAGTAATTCACCACGGCCCTGCAGTGCTCGAAACCAAGAACCTCACCATCCGCTTCGGGGGCCATGTCGCCGTCGATGGCGTGAGCTGTGCCTTCCAGCCGGGCACGCTCACTGCCATCGTCGGCCCCAACGGCGCCGGCAAGACGACCTACTTCAACCTCATCTCCGGCCAGCTGCCCGCCAGCAGCGGCGAGGTGTGGCTGGACGGCGAGAACCTGAGCGGGCTCGGCGCGCCGCAGCGCACCCGCCGGGGCCTGGGTCGGGCCTTCCAGCTCACGCAGCTGTTCGCTCACCTGACGGTGCTGGAGAACGTGCGGCTGGCCGTGCAGGCGCGCCGGGGCCTGGGCCTGAAGCTGCTGTCGGTGTGGCTGTCGCACCGCGACCTCATCACCGAGGCTGAGGGCATCCTGAAGCGCGTGCGGCTGGACCACCGCGCCACCGACTTCGCCGCCAGCCTGCCGCACGGCGACCAGCGCAAGCTGGAGGTGGCCATGCTGATCGCGCTCGACCCCAAGGTCTACCTCTTCGACGAGCCCACGGCCGGCATGAGCGTGGACGAAGTGCCCGTGGTGCTGGACCTGATCCGCGCGCTCAAGGCCGAGAAGAAGCACACCCTGCTGCTGGTGGAGCACAAGATGGACGTCGTGCGCGAGCTGGCCGACCGCATCATCGTGCTGCACCAGGGCAAGCTGGTGGCCGACGGCGACCCGGCCACCGTCATCGCCTCGCCCATCGTGCAAGAGGCTTACCTGGGGGTGGCCGCATGAACCTGTTGGAGTTGCGCGGGGTTCACACCCATGTTGGCGCGTATCACATCCTGCACGGCGTGGACCTGGCCGTGCCCGTGGGCGAGGTGACCATGCTGCTGGGCCGCAACGGCGCCGGCAAGACGAGCACGCTGCGCACGCTGATGGGGTTATGGACGGCGAGTGCCGGCACCATGACCTTCAAGGGCGAAGACATCACGAAGCTCGCCACGCCCGACATTGCCGCACGCGGCATCGCTTACGTGCCTGAGACCATGGGCATCTTCGGCGAGCTGACGGTCGCCGAGAACCTGCTGCTGGCGGCGCGCTCGGCCAAGCGGCTGGCCGACCTGGATGCCAAGCGGCTGGACTGGCTGTTTGGGTTGTTCCCGGCCTTGAAGACCTTCTGGACGCACCCGGCGGGCAAGTTGAGCGGCGGGCAGAAACAGATGGTGGCGATTGCCCGCGCGCTGGTGGAGCCGCGTGAGCTGCTCGTGATCGACGAGCCGAGCAAGGGGCTGGCGCCGGCGATCGTGGCGAACCTGATTTCGGCGTTGCGGGAGTTGAAGGCGACGCAGACGACGGTGTTGCTGGTGGAGCAGAACTTTCGGGTGGCCGCTGAGTTGGGGGATTCGGTCGCCGTCATGGATGACGGGCGGATCGTGCATCGCGGGTCGATGGCGGAGCTCATCGAGGATGCGGGGTTGCAGCAGCGGTTGCTGGGGCTTTCGTTGGGGGCGCACCAATGACTGCGTTGCAGCGTTTCTGTTCGGTTGCTCTTGCCGAGAGCCTTTCGACTCGGTGCACCGCCGCGGGAATCCGCCCCGCGATGGCGGGTAACTTTTCTCTGCTGCGCCAGAGAAAAGTCACCAAAAGAGAGGCGCTGAACCGCACCTCGCCCAGAGCCTTCGACGGACATCGCGCGAAAACAAGCGCTCAAAGACTTAGCCGAAGCGAGCCGCTGCGCTCTCGCTGCTGTCCTTGTCACCAACCCGACTCGGCCACCGTCCGTGCGCCTAACGTCGGCTGCACGCCGAACTCACGAGTTGAAGTCAAGCGCCGCTCGGGCGGCGCGTCGGCCGTGTGTAGTGCATTCACTGGTGAGCCCGGCGTGCAGCCGGCGTTAACCGGCGTGAAGGTCCGATCCCTGGCGGTCGTGACAGGGACAGCGGCGAGAGCGCAGCGGGTCGCTTCTTCGAAGCAAGACAGCGGGCGTTTTCGCGCGCGAGCCTTTCCTTCGACCCGCTGGCGTGCGGTTAGCGCCTCTTCTTTGGTGACTTTCTTCTGGCGCAGCAGAGAAAAGTTACCCGCCATCGCGGGGCGGATTCCCGCGGCGGTGCACCGAGTCGAGAGGCTCGTCGCAAGAGCAACCCACAAACCAATGCACCGCGCCGAAAGGCCCGCCGCTACAGCAACCGCCCAACACCCAGGCCGCGCATGAAGCTCGACCCTCGACCCCTCGCCCTGCTTGCCGCCCTGATGGTCCTCGCACTGCCTCTGACCGGCAGTCCCAGCACCTGGCTCAACCTGACCCTGGCCGGCATCGCCATGGGCCTGATCATCTTCGTGATCGCCTCGGGCCTCACGCTCGTGTTCGGCCTGATGGACGTGCTGAACTTCGGCCACGGCGTGTTCATCGCGCTGGGCGCCTTCATGGCCACCACCGTGCTCGCCGCGCTCGCCCCCTGGGCCACCAGCCCGGACGTCGCAGCCAACCTCGCCGCGCTGGCCGCTGCGTGCCTGGTCGGCATGGCCATCGCGGCCGCCGTGGGCCTGCTGTTCGAGCGCGTGCTCGTGCGGCCCGTCTACGGCCAACACCTCAAGCAGATCCTCATCACCATGGGCGGCATGATCATCGGCGAAGAGCTGATCAAGGCGACCTGGGGTGCGCAAATGATCCCGCTGCCGCTGCCCGAGGCGCTGCGCGGCATCTTCCTCCTCGGCGATGTCGCGGTGGAGAAGTTCCGCGTGCTGGCGATGGTCATCGGCCTGGTGGTGCTGGTGGGCCTGCTGCTCGTGCTCAACCGCACCAAGATCGGCCTGCTCATCCGCGCCGGCGTGCAGGACCGCGAGATGGTCGAGGCGCTGGGCTACCGCGTGCGGCGGCTGTTCGTGGGCGTGTTCGTGGCCGGCTCGGCGCTCGCAGGCCTGGGCGGTGTGCTGTGGGGCCTGGTGCAGCAAGGCGTCACGCCACAGATCGGCGCGCAGGTGAACCTGCTGCTCTTCATCGTCATCATCATCGGCGGCCTGGGCTCCACGGTCGGCTGCCTGGTCGGCGCGCTGCTGGTGGGGCTGGTGGCCAATTACGTGGGCTTCCTGGCGCCGAAGGCCGCGCTGTTCTCGAACATCGGGCTCATGGTCGCCATCCTGCTCTGGCGCCCGCAGGGCCTCTACCCGGTGGGAGCCAAGTGATGCGCGCCCTGCTCTCCCACGACCTGCCGCGCAGCCGCATCCTGGCCGGCCTGCTCATCGCCTGCTTCGTCGGGCTGCTGGG
>JAIXSD010000152.1 GCA_027484885.1 Rubrivivax sp. | reverse complement strand
TCGCGGAAATGCCGCGTGTAGTTCAGCGTGCCCCAGGTGCCGGTGCGCACCGCCTCGGGCCGCACCTCGTAGGCCTCGGTGTCCAGGCTGGACGGCGCGCTCACCAGCACCGCCTCGAACCGGCTGCCCGCCGTGACCGTGAAGCGGCTGCCGCGCGGCAGGTAGACGCTGTGCGGGTTGCCCACAAACACATTGGCCCGCCCGCCCACATTCGCAAAGCGCGGGCCTCCCACCACTTCCACCGCCTCGGCCGTGCCCGAAAGCACCACCAGCATCTGCTCGCGGTCACCCGCCACCTGGCCGCTGTGCGCCTGGCCCGGCAGCAGCACCAGCTTTTCAAAACCCAGCAGCCGGCAGCTGGCGCCTTGCAGCACATGGTGGCCCGGAGCGGTGGGGATGGCGTGGAAGTGTGTGTGGCTCATGTGTGTTTATGTTTAATGTGTGATAACGATAACATGTTAAACACAAGCGGGGGCTAGGGCAAGCCCTGAGGTGGGGTCAGGATGGGGTTGGGGGTGCGACCTTGCGCACGAGGTCGACGGAACTGTGATAACGCGTGCTGCTGCGATACGGCGCTGGCGGCCTTTTGCACTTGACGCTTGCGAGGCAGTTTCGTGCCGCGAGCATTCGCTCGAGGGCCGGCCACGAAAGTCGTCGCGGAGTAGATGGGGTCTTGATATCAATAACCTCACACTCGTCCGCTCTGGGGCCGAAGTCGACGTGGCGCGCACCTTCGACTGACTGATGAGAAGAGACGAGGGAAAGGACGACGCGGGCCAAGCAGAGAAGGTGTTGGAAGAGCCATCAGGCTTGAATGCAAGCTCGCGCCGATCCCGCAGAAAACCGAAGAGTTCGTAGCGCCCGTGGCGTGAGCCATATGAGGTTGGAGTGCCAAGACCGTGGCCCCGGGGGACCCGGTTGTGCAGCCACGGAACCTATGCGGGCAGCACTGCCCGCGATGATTGAGCTCGGCGCGGCGCAGAGGGTTTCTTTGGGCGGCTCACGCCGCAACGTTGATCCTGTTGGGTGACTGGCACTTCGCGGCGCAAACATGCCTTGAGAATCAAGTGCGCGGTGAATTCAACTGGTGGTGAACCAAGTCTTGAGTGAGGAGGAGACTAGTGTTTTCTTGCGGTGGAGAGGCGTGTGTTTGCGACTTGACGAGGGCAGCCAATGGGTAAGTGACCCTCATGGCTAGCAAATTTCCAAATGAGAAAGTTGCCAAAATCGAAAGTCCCTGCTAAAGTTGCCATACGCAACCTTGCAAAGGCGAGTTGCTACGTTGAGTGTTCGCTGCCGCAATCGCAGCGTAATGAGACCAGGCATCAGGTAGAGAAAGGAGGTCTTCTGAATGGATTAAAAGTTAACGCCTTCGAATAAATATTATGACAAATCATTGATGATATATTTGATAAACATTAACATTCTTTTTTTAAATAGGGTAAACATCATGAACAAACTGCTTCTATTTCTGGGGATACCCCCATCGCCATTAGAGAAGGAGAGAATCCATGGCAACCGAAGAAGTTCAACAACTTCTGTCCGAAATCGACTCGTTGATCGAAAGGTATTCGAAATGTCCTGATGCAGATATTCAGAGGATTATTAGGAAGCTCAAACGTAGCCGCAAGAAAATTGACAGCAAAGACCTCGCCGATGCTGGTTTTAAAATTCTCTGGCTGGCCGATAAGATGCGTGCATTGCTTGAGCATCTGTCGTAGTAATTAAGAGGTGGCGGATTATTTCGCCACCTCTTTTAGGAATTTCAATGAAAAACCTTTCAGACATTCAGATTGGCTTGGCCGTTAGAACAGCTAGGCTAGCATCTGGCTGGTCTGCAAAGCAGCTTGCAGAGGCCAGTGGAATTTCGTCCACTGCGCTGAGCAAGATTGAGAGTGGCAAGCAAACCCTCAGCTTTGCGCACGCCTACGCAATTTGTTTAGCTCTCGGCATTCGAGTCGATCACTTGGTTTCGTTGATGAATGAATTGCCAAAACAAGCTATTGAGACGGTTTCTCTAAAAGAGAAGTTCAGAGCGGACCTCAAGAGACTTGAGCAATTGACCATTAGGACAGCAATCAGTTTGCAATCAGGCCCAGATCACGAGGCGCCTACGCCGCCCTGAGCCTCGTGACCGCCAATTCTTGATGCCATACGTCTAGTGCACCCTGTTTCCAGGCTGCCAGAAATTTTCTGGTCGACGCTATCGCCAAAAAAAAGCAATAGAAACAGATCCGTGAGGTTCAACAAAAAGCACTTGTGGGCCGCGACGCTGGCACTGGTTTGGGCCCCAGGCGCCCAGGCCCTCAGCCTCCGCTTCGACTTCCCGCAGGCCGCGCGGCACAGCGCGGTCATCGCCCAGCTCGAGATTGAAACGGCCGAGCCCGTCAGGGTGCCATCTGGGGCCAGCTGCGGGACTCGCTACACGGCGCGAATCCTCGATGGCATCAAAGGTGTCGCCACCGGCAGCCGCCTTGAGTTCGGCTTCTTCGCCGGGCGCGCAGTCGGCGCGCAGTACTTTGTTTTTCTGAAAGATTCGGCAGTGCTGGCTCAGCAGAAAGCTCCCGTGCCCGAAGCCCGAGTTCCGATGACAAGCCCGATCCCATCCAGCGAGGAATGCAAGAAGCTTCTCCCACGCTTCATCGAAACGGGCGAAGGCATGGGAACACTTGAGATCCTGCCGAGCCGGCAGCGCCATGCGCCCAAGGAGCCAGCCGTTACGCTGGACGCACACCTTTACCCCGTCCCCCTCAAGCTGCCGATCGCGTTCTGGCACGAGGGCTTCATTTTTGAGGGTGAGTTGCTGGGGACGGTGGAGTTCTCAGTCGAGAACTTCAGCAGATACCTGCGCATGCTCGTGGGCCCCGCCTAAGAACCTTGAGCCAGGCGCTCTAGGCCTGAGGGACTCCGTGGCGTTCGAACCGCCACCTTCGTTCGAGAGGCTTGGGCGCCCCGGAGCTGATGCAGCGCCGCTGCACTACACTGCCGCCGCGCGAAAACGCCGAGCTTCATTCAAGCGACGCGAACAACTACAACAACAGCGGATGACCACGGCCAACTGTGCAGCGGCATCCGGTACACGAGTTTCAGAGAGGGATTCATGAATTACAGGTCTCATGCCGCCATCGTGCTGGCAGCATTGCTCACGGGCTGCGGCATCACCCACCCTACCCCGCACTACGCCCCGAACCGTGACAACTTCTTCGTGTTGCGAGATTTGAAAGGGCAACACCTCAACGTCGGTGGGTTCACCTCCAGCGCCCCTGACAAAGAAGCCGGCTGCAGAGCCCAAGCCGTTGCGCCACCGAAGGGCCAGACTTTTTCTGAGTACGTGCGCATCGCTTTCGTTCGCGAACTCAGCGACGCCGGCCTGTATTCGACCAGTGCCCCCGTCACACTGACCGGCAACTTGGACGTACTGGAGTTGGCCTCGATGTCGGGCTCATGGACCCTGACCCTGACGCTGAAGTCGTCGAACAGCCGCTCCATGACAGTGTCAAGCAAGACCAGTTTCAACGCCCCGTGGGATGCCCAGACCGCTTGCCACTTTGCCGCCACCGAGTTCGTGCGCGCCACCCAGTCGCTGGTGGGCAAGGCCATTTCTGCGCCCGAGTTCGCCGAGCTGATCCGTTGAGGGCATGACCATGAACTCAACTGCCAAGCTCCGACGTCTGCTTCTGGTGACTGCGCTGGCCTCGCTGTCGGCGTGTTCGGTGGTTCCAAAGACGGAAATGATCCACCCGGTGCGAGCACCCATCACTGAGATTGATGTCTTGGTCCTGATTGGTTCTTTTCAGCAAGCAGGCAGCCCCATGGGCTTTCGTCCCTTCATGGGCGAACGGGAAGCGGCCTTGAACCGCCTGATCCCTGCCCTGCTGACCAAGAACGGCATGGCCGTCCAGGAGTACCGTCAGCCCCTTGAATGGGACTACCGCAGTGTGTTGACGAACATGTCGGAACGCGGCAACCCAGATCGTTACTTGCTGATGATCGACACGGACAAATTCATCGTCCGGAACCATGTAGAACGGTCCGTCTTGTTTGAAGTCCGACTGTTCGACCGGAAGATCCGTCGTGCCGTGTGGAAGACAACGATCACATACAACATCATCGACAAGAAGATCAATGCACCCGCTGAGATCTTCACCCGCGACTTGCTGCTTGCGCTCGCAAAAGACAAGCTCGTTAGCTTGCCCAGCGAAAGCCCTATCGACCTGAAAGGCCAAGAGATCAAGCTCTCGCCCATTTGGGAAGACGACCGCTGAGAGCTTGCCGGGCCTGAGCATGCTGGCTGGTGCAAGCATCGAAGGCCCCCGCTCCCCCTCACTCCGGCGCCCGATACCCCCCCGCCCCGCCGAGCCGCTGGAAATGGCGATGCACCATCCCAAAGGCCAGTGCGGCGGCCAAGGCCAGCGCGCCGCTGGCGATGAAGGTGTGGCGATACTCGTTGCCAGTGGCGTCGAGCCAGGCGCCCATGAGCGGGGGCACGACCATATAGCCCAGGGCGGCCATCAGGCTCATGGCGGACTGGAACTGGGCAAAACGGGTGCGTGGGAACAGGTACTGGCCCAGGGCGGCGGTGCCGGTGAGATAAATGCCGGAGAGCACACCGTGCAAGACAAAGGCCAGGGCGAACTGGCCGCCCTCGCGCATCAGGCTGCCGGCGGCCAGCATGGCCAGGCCGTAGGCGGTGATGGCGGCCAGACCCACGCGCAGCGGGTGCCAGCGGTCGGCCAGCCAGCCCACGGGCAGGGCCAGCAGCAGGGAGATGGCGTAGGTCAGGGCCAGGTACTTGCCATAAGCGTCCAGGCCCAGGCCCACATGCTTGGCATAGAACACGCCGAAGCTGTTGACCGGGTTGCCGGCCACCAGGCCCAGGGTCATGGCCAGGAACAGCCACAGGTAATAAGGCTGCGTGAAGCACTCGCGCAGATAGCGGCCCAGGGCGCCGCCGCCGGCGGGGCCATCGTGCGAGGCCGGAGCCTCTTCAACCGGCGGGTACTCGCCCTCGCGCACACGCCAGCACATCAGCGCAAAACCCAGGCCGTAGATCAGGGCGATGCCGATGAAGATGGCCGCAAAGTGCTGCTCGGCGCGGCCCATCAGGTGGAAGGTAAACGCCATGCCGGCCAGCAGGCTGGTGGCGCGGAACAGGCCGTAGAAGCGGCCCACCAGGGTGGGCGGCACGACGTCGTTGATCAGGCCGCCGAACACGGC
>JAIXSD010000490.1 GCA_027484885.1 Rubrivivax sp. | reverse complement strand
GCTCTCTGTGCCGGGAAACCGGTGCGGTCTTTGAGTTGGATCTGTCGCAAGGCATGGAAGGGCTCAAGCCCAAGTTCAGCAACTCGCTGATCAAGAACATCGAGTATTCGCGCCGGCGCCTGGGCAAGACGGTGGGCGAGCTCAGTGTGGAGCGCCATGTGATGGGCCGCTCGCTGGACATCCTCGATACCCTGGCCGGCATCGAGTCGCATTCCTGGCTGGCCAAAAAAGGCGGCGAGCTGAAGTTCATCGGCCCAGCCAACCAGCGTTTCTGGGCGCTGATGGGCGAGCAGGCCGATGGCCACTCAGAGGCCGTGTTCTGGGTGCTGCGTTGCGGCGGCCAGCCGCTCGCGTTCTCGGCGCATCTGGAGACCGAGACGGCGGTCTACATCATCGCCAACTCCTACGACGAGCAGTGGAAGAGCCACAGCCCCGGCTCCATCCTGACCTTTGACGTGTTGCAGGACGCCGTGGCGCGCGGCAAGCGCTTGCTGGACTGGGGCCAGGGCGACTCGGGCTACAAGCAGCGCTGGGGTGCGCAGGAGGCGTCCTTGCTGCATGACGTGATGATGTTCAAGCCGGGCCTGATCGGCGGCCTGCTGGCCTGGGTGGCCAAGAAGGCGCTGCCGTCCTGGACCGTGCGCCTAGATTCGCTGGCCTGAGGCCGCGCCATGAAACAGAGACTGGCCTTCTTGCTCGGCCCCGGCGGTGTGACCGCTTCGCTGTTCTTTGGCGTCAAAGTGCTCAGTGGCGCCGAGGTGTTCCGCTTTGCCAGCAAGCCCTTGCAGCCTGCGCCAACCCCGACGCTGCCGCAGGGCTGGGCCTATCAGCGCCTCTCCAGCCTGGCTGATCTGGCGCGCCTGCCAGCCGCCACGGCCACGCAGATCGCCGCCCAGTCGGGGCCGGAGCCCGAGCGCTTGTTGCAGCGCGGCTGCAGCATCCACGTCTTGCTGTGCGGCGAGGCGGTGGTGGCCCAGCTGAATATCGAAACCGGCCCGGTCTGCGAGGTGGACGATCCCAAGCTGGCACTGCACCTGTCGGCAGGCGATGGCTTTCTAGGCTTTCTCTACACCTGGCCCGAGTTCCGCCGGCGCGGCGCGGCACAACTGCTGATCGCCGCCACCGAGCAAGGCATGCGCGAGCAAGGCCTGCAGCGCATGGTCACCCATGTACGGGCCACCAATGTGCCCTCGATCGCGGTGTTCAAGAACCTGGGCTGCCGATTTAGCGCCTTCGTGTTCAGCAGGGCGGCTTCGGGCGCGCTGCTTGGCTCGTTGGGCATGCGGCGCCTGGGCTTGCAGGCTTTGCCGGCCTTGCAAGCTCAAGGCTGATGCCCTTGCGTGCCGTTCAAATCGGCAGCGCCGTCGTGTTCTTCACCTCTTCCATCACGGCGTAAGTCCGCGTCTCACGCACGCCGGGCAGGGTCCAGATGACGCTGCCGATGAACTCGCGGTAGGCGCCCATATCGGACACGCGGGTTTTGAGCAGGTAGTCGAAGCCGCCCGCCACCAAGTGGCATTCCAGGATCTCCGGTCGGGCCTGGACGGCGGCCTTGAAGTTGTCCATCACGTCCTGTACCGTGCGGTCGAGCAGGATTTCGATGAAGACCAGCATGGCTGCGCCCAGTTTCTCGGGGTTCAGCCGCGCTTCGTAGCCCAGGATGTAGCCCTCGCGGGTCAGGCGCTTGACGCGCTCGAGCACGGCGGTGGGGGAGAGGTGCACGGCCTCGGCCAGCTTCAGATTGGAGATGCGGCCGTCGGCCTGTAGCACACGCAGGATGCGGGCATCGGTCTTGTCCAGGGTGGGGGTGTCGCTGCTCATGCTGAATTTTCGACTAGGCGTGTGCTGATGTTCTGAATTTAATTCAGGGCCAGCCCACATAAAGTTCGACGCTTCGCTAGTTTCGCCCATTACGAGGTTTTTCATGACCGCTTTCGCCCTGCCGCCCGAAGCCGCCCGCCTGCCTGACCCCTACCGCGACGAGATCGGCGTGGTCAACGCGCTGGCCCAGAGCCTGGGCGCCGGCCTGAACTGGCCCGCCGTCATCGAGCAAGCCCGCCCCTGGGTGGAGCAGGTGCGCGCCAACCCCGCGCCCTTCTGGGCCATGGAATCGCTGCTGCGCGAATACCCCATCACCAGCTCCGAAGGCCTGGCCCTGATGCGCCTGGCTGAGGCCCTGCTGCGTGTGCCCGATGCGCCCACCGCCATCGCCCTGACGGCCGACCAGCTCGGCCGCGGCCAGTTCGACGGCGGCTCGGACGGCCCGCACAAGCTCTGGTCCAGCCTGTCGGCCTCGGCCATCTCCTTGTCCAAGAAATTCCTGCCCGATGCCGAAGGCCAGGGCGGCCTGCTGACCCGCTTGGGTGCGCAAACCGTGGTGGGCGCCACCGTGCGCGCCATCCAGCTGCTGGGCCGCCAGTTCGTGCTGGGCCGCAATATCGGCGAGGCCATGGACGAGGCCGCCTCGGCGCGCAAGGTCCAGCCCATGCTGCGCTTCAGCTACGACATGCTGGGCGAGGGCGCCCGCACCGAGGCCGATGCGCGCCGCTACCACGCCGCCTACATCGGCGCGAT
>JAIXSD010000511.1 GCA_027484885.1 Rubrivivax sp. | reverse complement strand
GGCCTGGGCTGCCACATGGGCGCGCACCACGCCGGCCAGCGAGCATTCGTCGGTCAGGGCCAGGGCGGCATAACCCTGCTCATGCGCGCGCTCCACCAGCTCGCCCGGCGTGGAGGCGCCGCGCAGAAAGGAGTAGTTGCTGAGCGCATGCAGCTCGGCATAGGCGGGCAGCAGGCTGGATGCTTTCATCATCATGCGAACACGCCGTGCAGAAACCAGCCGTCCTGCTCGCTGCTCAGGCGCTGCTGGAAGATCCACAGCAGGCCGGCCTGCGGGCTGCTGGCCAGGAAGTAATCGCGCTGCTGGTGCTGCGAGCTCTGGCCATCGGCCGCCGGCTGCCACCAGCCGCCCTCAATGCGCTGCGGCCCGGCCAGCAGCTGCAGCGGTGCGCCGCCGTAGACCGGCTGGTCCTGGCGCAGGCTCAGGCGCAGCGGCGGCGCCAGCAGCCAGGTCGGCTGTGGGCAGAGCGGCAGGGCCTCTGGCGCAGCGGTTGTGGCCGCCGTGTTGGGTGGGCTTTCATTCCAGGCCACCCAGCGCTGCATCTGTTCCAGCCGGTGGTCTTGCTGCAGCTGGCCGCAGCGCACGGCCTGTGCGCCCAGGCGGATGCTCAGGCGCATCAGCAACTGCTCCAGCGGCTCCTTGGCCTGCTCGGGCCCGGCCGGCAGCAGGCTGGCGCTGCGCTCCTCCAGGGCCCGCACTTCGCCGGCCTGCAGGCTCAGCTCGGCCACCGGCGCGGCCAGCTCCAGGCGCAGCAGATGCTCGTGCAGCAGGCGCGAGAGCTGGCCGAAATCGCGCGTCAGCGCGGCGCTGTGCACCTGCAGCCGGCCGCCCGGGCCGATGTCGCGTGCCCGCATGGCGTCATGGGCCCAGGCCAGCTCGAAGGCCTCGATGCCGGCGTGGCGCGCCGCCAGCCAGGCGCAGAGCTGGCGCAGCAGCTCCTGGGCGTGCTGCAGCAAGGCCAGGGCGTTGTCCAGGCGCTGCGGCAGCTCCAGCCGGGCCTGGAACTGCTCGGGCGCCGTGATCCAGGCATGGGCTTGGGGGGCCTGGCCATAGGCCTGGTCCAGGGCGCGCAGCAGGCCGGTGCCGAAACGTCGGCTCAGGGCCGCCCGCGGCAGGCGTCGCACATCGCCCAGCGTGTGGCAGCCCAGGCGCGCCAGCATGGGCGCTTGCGCCTGCGCAGCGCTCAGGGTGAACAGGGGCAACGGGTCCAGCAGTGTGGCCAGGGGGGCGGACAGCCCATCGGCCCGCACGCAGGCCTCACCCGGTGCCCCCGCCGCACCCGGCTGCGCCAGCGCCCCGCGCGCCAGGGCCAGGGCTGCCAGCGCGCTCGGCGCCCAGGCCAGGGCGGCCAGGCTCAGGCCGGCGTCACCGATGCGCGCCACCACCCGCTGGTGCAAGGCCTCGGGCCCGCCGAACAGGCGCAGGCTGGCGGCCACCTCCAGCACCACCGCCTCCTCCAGTGCGGCCACCCTTGGCGAGAACTGCAGCGCCCACCAGGCCAGGGCGGGGGCTGCGGCTTCGGGCCGGGGGGGGCTCGGGGCGGCGGCCTCATCCGGCGGCGCGGGCGGGCTGAGCAGGGCGAGCCAGTGCATGAGGCGAGGGCGCCGCGGGGCGCGGAGCTTGCAGAACCGGGGGGGTGTTGGATGCCAGGCTCGGGCGTCCGAGGCCGCGCGCCAGCATGGTGGCCGTCAGCACCCGCTCCAGGCCCGAGGGCAGGGCGGGCAGTTGCAGCCGGCCCTCGAAGGCCGGGCCGCGCCGTTTCAGGATGCGCAGCTGCAGATCGGCCAGTTCCTGCTGCGGGCTGCCAGCGCCCAGAGCCAGGTCCAGATGCAGGCGCAGCGGCGCGGCCGAGGACTGCGCCGCCGCCGCCTCGGGCCGGAACAGGAACAGCGGCGCGTCCAGGCCCAGGGCCTGGGTCTGCAGCCGGCGCAGCTGCTCGGGCCGCAGCTTGGGCAGCCAGAGCAGCAGGGCGCCGGCGGCATTCGATTTGATCGCCTGTTCGGCCGCCCAGAGTTGCTGCTGCGGCGTCTCCGGCGCCAGCCAGATCAGCTGCTGCGGCGCCAGGCCGGCGGCTTGCAAACCCGGCAGGTGCGGGATCAGCGGTGGGTTGATCAGCAGCAGCGGGCGTTGTTGTTGCTGCGCGCGCGGGGCGCTGGGCTTGCGCGCCCGGCCCCGGCCAGGTGGGCTTGCGGCTGTGGCAGCCGTCAGCGGCTCGGCCAGCAGCCCGCGCAGCGCCGGCAGCAGCAAGCGCCACTCCAGATGCAGGCCCTGCGGGCAGAGGATTTCACTGAGGCTGTGCGTGGGCCAGCCGCCGCCGGGCAGTTCGGCGTCCAGGGCGGCAAAACCGCTGCTTAGGCAGGGGCTGCTGCTGGCACCCAGGCTGCTGGCCCGCCAGACCTGCTGTTCCAGCAAGCGCGCCTCGCGCTCGGCCAGCCGCGCCGGCGCTGCCGACGGCAGGGCCGGCATCGACGCGGGGCGGGCGTTGACGAGAGGGGCGAACATGGCAAAAAGGGCGGGCGGATGCTGTGCATGGGCGGCCGAAGGCCGGTGAGCCGGTGAACCGGGGGGATAGGGCGGAAAGGGCGTCAATCCCAAAAGCGAGGCTGCTGCAGGCCTTGGTTTGGGCGCGTCAGAAAGCCATTGAGAACTGTATTTTTATACAGTATACGGTCGCAGCTCCGGTGCGCCAAGCCTGCCAACGTGATGCCTGCCCGGCGCTTGCTTGAGAACAAAGGGCAGGCGCAGGCGAGCGCGCACCACCGCAAGGCCCTTGGGTGGGCGTTGCGGGTGGTGGAGGCCAGTGAGGTGCGAGCGGGGAGGAGGCGAGCGGGTGAAATGAGCGCTTGGGGCAAGCGCTTGAGGTCGTTTCAGTCCCGCTCCACCTGCGGTTTGGGCCGCTGGGCCACGGTGATGGCGATGTCCAGCTGTTGACCGGCGCGTTGCACGGTGACCTGGGTGCCGGTCTTGGGTTTGAGGGCGGAGACGGCGGCGAGCAGCTGGGCTGGGGTGGCGATCGGGGTGTCGCCGACCTGGGTGAGCACATCGCCGGGCTTGAGGCCGGCCTTGGCGGCCGGGGCGTCCGCCACCACGCCGCTGATCAGCACGCCTTGCTTGACGGTGACTTTGAAGGCCTCGGCGAACTCGGGCGTCAGCTCGCGGGTCTGCACGCCGATCCATCCGCGTGCGACCTGGCCGTCGCGGATCAGCGACTCCATCACCTGGCGTGCGGTGCTGACCGGAATGGCAAAGCCAATGCCCAGGCTGCCGCCGCTGCGCGAGAAGATGGCGGTGTTGATGCCGACCAGGTTACCTTCGGCGTCGACCAGGGCGCCGCCCGAGTTGCCGGGGTTGATGGCGGCGTCGGTCTGGATGAAGTTCTCGAAGGTGTTGATGCCCAGCTGGTTGCGGCCCAGGGCGCTGACGATGCCCGAGGTGACCGTCTGGCCGACATTGAAGGGGTTGCCGATGGCCAGCACCACATCGCCCACCTCCAGGCTCTCGGCATTGCCGAGCTGGATCACGGGCAGGCGCTCGAGTGCGATCTTGAGCACGGCGACATCGCTCTCCGGATCGCTGCCGACCAGGGTGGCGCGGGCCTGTCGGCCGTCGCTGAGCATGACCTCGATGTCCGAGGCGCCTTCGATCACATGGTTGTTGGTCAGCAGATAGCCATCGGCCGAGACGATCACGCCCGAGCCCAGGCCGGTCTGCGGCTTCTCGGCCGCCTGGCCGCGGCCGCGCGGGCCGAAATGGAAGCGAAACCAGGGGTCGTTGCTGTCAGCCGTGCGGCTGGGCGCCTTGCTGGCAGTGATGCTGACCACGGCCGGCGCGGCGCGGCGTGCGGCCAGGGCATAGCCGCTGCGTGAGGGGGCGGAGGCGCCGCTGGCGGCGGGCGCGGCCGGGCTGGGTTCGGCGATCTTGAACAGGGGCAGGCTGGCGGCCGGGCCACCGGCGCTGCCCGCGAGGCCGCGGCCTTGCAACCATTGCGGTTTCAGGGTGCTGACCACGAAGAGCAGGGCCAGCACCACCGTGGTGGCCTGAGCGAAAATCAACCAAAGTCTGCGCACTACAACAACTCCTCTTCCGAACCCGAGCGGCCCACCGATGACTTCACGACACAGCCTGGAACGACATCTCCATCTGGAGCTCAATGTCGACCGTTTCAAGGATTATGGGCCGAACGGTTTGCAGGTGGAGGGGCGGGCCGAGGTGCGCCACCTGGTCTGCGGCGTGACCGCCAGCCTGGCCTTGATCGAGGCGGCGATTGCCGCCGGGGCCGATGCCATCCTGGTTCACCACGGCCTGTTCTGGCGCGGCCAGGACGGCCGCGTCACCGGCTGGATGAAGCAGCGCCTGGCGCGCCTGCTGGCCGCCGATGTCAGCCTGCTGGCCTACCACTTGCCGCTGGATGCCCATGCCGAACTCGGCAACAACGCCCAGCTCGGCCGCGTGCTGGGCTGGCAG
>JAIXSD010000155.1 GCA_027484885.1 Rubrivivax sp. | reverse complement strand
TTGTCCTTCAGCGTCGGGTCGTAGTAATCGTTCAGATTGTCCAGGCCGACCACCTGGTCGCCTCGCGCCAGGAGGATCTGGCTGACATGCATGCCGATGAAGCCGGCCGCGCCGGTGACAAGTACTTTCACAAAATCTCCTGGTTCATTCATGTGCGCGGCCGCACAACTCGGCCTGGGCGCTTTCGCCAACAGGAGCCCAAGCGGCGGTGTCGGCGGTCAGCGCGCATTCTCGCTGACAAGCCTTGCGCTTTCCGTCCCTCTCAGCACGCCCCCACGGCAAAAATCACCAAGAACCACTCAAGTCGGGGAGTTCTCCGCCTGCGCTTGCAGCTTCGCACGGGTGAGTTCGAGCACGCCCCATAGAATCTGCCGCACTTGCCTGCGCTTGCAGGTGCCGAAGACGCACGATTCGGACTGCCATCCACCGAGACGCCACCACATGACATCCTCCGCCCTGCCCTGCATCCACCTGATCGCCGGCGCCCGTCCGAACTTCATGAAGATCGCGCCGATCGTGCGTGCCCTGCAGGCCAGCGGTCGGCTGAGCTGGAAGATCATCCACACGGGTCAGCACTACGACCGGGACATGAACGATGTGTTCTTCGAAGAGCTGGGTATTCCCACACCCGATGTACGCCTGGGATGCGGCGGCGGTAGCCATGCCGATCAGACCGGCAAGATCATGCTGGCCTACGAGCAACTGGTGAGCGCTGAGAAGCCGGCAGCCTGCCTGGTCGTCGGTGACGTCAACTCCACCCTGGCCTGCTCCATCGTGGCCAAGAAGGCTGGCATCCCGGTTGCGCACGTCGAAGCCGGGCTTCGCAGCGGTGACATGAGCATGCCCGAGGAAATCAACCGCCTGGTGACCGACGCCATCAGCGACTGGTATTTCGTCACCGAGCCCAGCGGCAGCCAGCATTTGCAACGCGAAGGCAAAGACATGAGCGTGGTCTTTGACGTCGGCCATGTGATGGTGGACAACGTGCTCTTCCAAGCCGAGAAGCTCAAGACCCAGGACACCTCGGCGCTGGAGAGTGACACCTACAAGCGACAGCACAGCCGCTACGGCGTCGTCACCCTGCACCGCCCCAGCAATGTGGACAGCGCCGAAGCACTGGAGCGCATCGCCACCGTGCTGCGCGCCGTGTCGGCCGAGATCCCCCTGGTCTTCCCGGTGCACCCCCGAACCCGCGCCAATATCGAAAAGTTTGGCGTGCAACTCGGTGGCAACGTCAGCTTGATGGGCCCGCAGGCGTACATGTCTTTCCTGCACCTGTGGAAAGACGCGGCCCTGGTCCTCACCGACAGCGGTGGCCTCCAGGAGGAAACCACGGCCTTGGGCGTGCCCTGCATCACCATGCGCGAAAACACTGAACGGCCAGTCACCGTGGATGAAGGCAGCAACGTGCTGGCCGGTACCGACCCGAACGTCATCATTCCATTGGCACTCGACACCCTGAAAACGGGCGGCAAGCGCGGCCGCCGGCCGGCTTTGTGGGACGGCAAGTCCGCTGAGAGGATCGTTCAAATTCTGGCTGACAAACTGGCGAACTGAGTCCCTCCTCCCGGCATTCGGTGCAGTTCGGCAAGGCACTGAAACAATTGCCCCCCCTGAGCGAAGGTCGTACTCTAAAACGACCTTGCTCACTGTTTCGCTCAAGCGCTGCGCAGAGACGTCGATATTGCAGATGAGTCAGGCCATACAGGCCATGACCAATAGTCGAATCGACCACCTGAGCGAGCGCCACCATGCAGCAGTACCGCTATGCAAGAACTCCTTTGATTGTCCATTTGATGGCAGCTGGTACCGTATTGGCAGCCTGTGGCGGCGGAGGCGGCGGCACATCAGATACAAATGCCATTTCCAGCGCCGCGCTGATACCAAGTGGCGCCTCTGCCGTTGCCACTTCTGCTCAGGCTTCCAGTGCTCCAGCCAGTGAGGCAGCGAGTGCCTCACCAGTTGCGACGGCCGCGAGCAGTGGGGCCGCCGAATCAAGTGCAATCGCCAACATCTTGGCGGTCAAGACTCCCGCCACTGCAACCGGCGGATCGAACGCAGGCTCGAACACCGGCTCCCAGAATACGACGGGCTCCACAGTTATCAACTCCAGCATTGGCGCAGCAAGTGAGAACACGCCTCCGGTCTTGACGTCACAGCCGCAACCCTCCACTGCCTTGCAGGATTCTTCGAGTGCAACGAGCATCACAGCGAGCAGCAACAAGCCGAACTCGAGCTCAAGCGGCACCGCTCCCAACAACTGCACCGTCTATGCAGTGCACAACTTCGGCAACGCCTGTTACGCGAATGCAATCGGCACGATTGCAGATGGAAGCAGTCTCAGTTTTGCCAACCAGCGCAGCGGGTACCTCGGTATCGCAACAGCGAACTGCAACGGCGGCAAGGTCCGTTGGGATGCCGAGGTATGCAACAAGCTGTCCACGTCGACGTCGGCCGCAGCCGCAAATCAAGTGGCGCCCAGTTTGGCGGGCAATCCAACAACCGCAGCAATCACGAGCGAAAGTGCCAGCGCGCGAGTACGGGCAGCCGCAGCTGACATGGCCTTGGGCCATGAGGTGATTCCAGCAGGCGTAGGCACAAGTGTTGGCTGGAAGTACAAACCAACGGTAGCCATGGGCACTGAGCCCTATGGGAGCTCAATTGGCTCGTGGTGGCCAGGCACATTGTTCCCCGAGTGGCGCAGCATGGTGACTTGGTTTGTGATTTACCCCGACGAATCGGGCAACCCGGCCAAAAACACCGCGGTTGAAATCAGTGGCATTGAGCTTTGGTCCCTGTCAATCAAGGACAAGGCCTGGAAGCTCGTCCAAAGCTCGCTCACACCGACATGGAGCGACATCGTCGCGCAGGACGCGATCAATGCGAGCAATACGAAGGCTTTTCAAACCAGCACCAGCACCTCCGCCATCTACGCGCCAGGGCCGGACAACATGATGCATGGTGGCCTTGGGCACGCAGTGACGCCATGGAATCTCAGTTCGGGCCGTGCGGACATCAACGCGCTTCTGGTGGTCATTCGCCACCGACTGGTGCTGAAAGATCCCAAGCTTGCCGATGACCGGGCATCGGCTCGTTTGGGCTTGCAAGCGGGCGTCGACTACTACCCATTCGTTGGCGCCAAAGTCAGCGACCTCAATGCCAGCTATGTGCCGGGTGCCGGAGTTGGACGTTTCATCAAGGTCACACCCAACTGGCGCTACTCGACCACGTTCATTCGAAGCAGTCGCATCTCTGAACAAGAGTTGCTGGCCATCCCTGCTCCCAGCCTAATGTACTGACCAGCTCAACGGCACGTACAGACAGGACTTCAGCGAGACTGGGCAAGCAAACCCACGCCGGCCAGAATCAACACAATCCCGGAGATTTTGAACAGGGTGAGAGGTTCGCCGAACAAAAAGTAGGCGGCAATTGCGCTCAACACGTAGCCAATCGAAAGCAAGGGATATGCAAGGCTGACTTCCAAGCGTGACAACACAGCCAGCCAAAGACCAAAACTTGCGACATAGCAGACCAGCCCAAACAACACGTGAAAATTGGTGCTCGCTGCAAGGAAAAAACCGAGAGCCGACCTGCCATTCGAGCCAAATTCACCCAATGCACGCGTGCCGGCCTTCAGCAAAAACTGTGCCGCGGTGTTCAAACTCACGCCTGTGAGTACCAGCATCAAGGTACCAAGATTCATGTGCCAGTTCCTCTGATCATCCAATTCGGTGAACCGATGCAGCCATGCCAATGGCTGCAATCAGGGCGCCGATCAGCAGGCTCTGCCAGTCCTTGGCCGCAAAAACCACAGGGTCATCATGCATTTCACCCCGGTGGGTCTTGAGCCACACCCGGCTGGTCCAATACGCGATGCAAGGGATGATGAACCAGAGCATTGCGGGCGTGGCATACAACTCTCGGATCTCGCTGCTGTTGATATACAGCGCAAGCACCAAGACTGCGCTGTAGCCACTGGCAGCCCCCAGCGCCAACAGCACCACTGAATCGTCCGTGGTGTAGCCCCTTCCAGCCGCCTTGTTCTGAGCATCCAGGATCAACTTGCGCATCTCTGCGTAGCGTTTGACCAAGGCCAGACTCAAGAAAATGAACATGGAGAATGACAGCAACCAAAAGGACGGGTGGATTCCAGTGGCGGCAGACCCAGCGATGATTCGTAGGGTGTAGAGCGCTGACAACAGCATCACATCAACGATCACCTGCGCCTTCAGTCTGAGCGAATAGGCCAGCGTGATCGTGTAGTAAATGAGCAGCACCGCAAGAAAGTTCTGAGGCAAAAGGCTGGCCAGCCCAAAGCCCAAAGACACCAGCAGAACTTTCAAGAGCAGACCCAAGGGGATCGACAGCGATCCACTCGCGAAAGGTCGATGCTTTTTACGGGAGTGACGTCGGTCCGCACTGATATCCAGCATGTCATTCAGTATGTAGACGCTGGAAGCGCAGAAACCAAACGCAAAAAAAGCCAGTACGGTCTGACCGAGCAAGTGAAGATTGCTGCCGCTGTGAGCTGCCAGCAGTGGAACAAAGATCAAGACATTCTTCAGCCACTGGTGCAGGCGCATGGCCTTGAGACCCGACCGCCATGCACGATAGGGGGACTCAACGGAAAAGCCGATTGGCGCCAGCGCCTGTGCTTGTGCCAGAACCCGCTTGGACGTGTTGACCACCGACACACGCCCAGCCCGAGCCCAGACCGGGATATCGTCTTTGCTGTTGCCGATGTACTCATAGCCATGCTCACCGAACTCGCGATCAAGCCTGGCCGCCTTGCGGGAACCCGACAAATTGGTCGCCGTGTCCTCTGTCGCGATCACTTGATCGAAGCACTGCACATGCTCGGCGATCAACTCCGCGTATGGCATGGCACTGGCAGTGACCAGGACGGTCTTTCTGCCACGCGCACGCTCCGCCCGGACGTAGTCGAGCACTGGGCCGCAATAGGGCAGAGTCTCCGCCTCGACTGTCACCCATTGCGCAATCCTGAGCTTCGTTGCCGCCTTGCCGTACTTCAGCAACCACAATGGAACCAAGCAAGCGACAAAGAACTTCTGCTTCAACAAGAGCAAGAACGACTCGAAAAGCAAATCGGTATAGATCAGCGTTCCGTCGCAATCCACGCACAGGGGGAGATCAGTCGGCGCGGCCACATCAGCGGCGTCACGGGCATGGTTGAAACTCATGGCTGACAGACATTCATTCTTTGAGATCACGCTTTTTATAGCGCTCGAAACTAGCGGCTCTGTCATGGAGAACGTAGTCCCCCGACAGCAGGACGGGTCGAGCGAGTCCTTCTGGATCCACACCTTCCCTCGGCGAGAGCAACACCACGTCAGGCCGCGGTATCCGGGATGACACTGAAGGATATGTCGTGTACGGAATCAAGCCTGCTGGTACATCCAGTCCCCGCGCACTTCGCTCACGCGTCAAGCGGTAATAGGCCAGTGCACGCTGGTCGGCGATCCACAGCACAGTCTGCCCCTTGCCCAGCGCAACTCGGGCCCACTCTGCAGCGAGACGGTAGTCGTCTTTCATGTGGCGCGCGGACACTCGCATGGACACTGCAGATGCCAAGAGCCCAAGCAGCAACAGTGCCGCAACGATTCGCCACAGCTGGCCACTGCCACCAGGCAAGGCCGCGCGGAAAAAGAGCGCCAAACCCAGCAAGATCAAGGGCAACATCGCCGACAAGTGTCGCCCCACCACGCGCCAATGCAAGGTGAGCCCCATCAACACCATGACCACCAACGGCGCGGCAACCCCAACAATCATCGGTACGCGCCAGGACTTCGATGGCGCAGTCAAGAAGGCGCGCAACAACGCCAGCCCTGCCAGCAAAGCCACACCAAACATCAGAATCAATTGCGTGGGATCTGCAGTTCGTACATTGACACGCAGATCATTGCGAGAGGGACCAATACCCACAGCGCCCAAAAGTTCAAGCAGGCCGTAAACAAGGCCGCCCATCGAGAAGGCCGCGTTCTGGCTGGCTCGTGCGCCGGCCAAATGGCTGTGTACAGCCACCGCGATGAGCGCCAAACACAGGCCCACACCGAGAACTGTCAGCGCTCTCTGGCGCCACATGCTTCGCAGCAAAGCACTCAGCATGCGAGGTTTCGCCAACAGACAAGCCAAGAGGCAACTGAGGATCCAAAACACCCCAAGAATATTGCCCCCTATCAAAACCACCGACCCGAGCAGGCACTCTCGCAAAGACTGATCTACGGCGGTCACCTGCTTCTCCGCAAGTGACTTCGGCGCCATGGACATACCTAACCTGAACATCCCCAGCGTGAGCATGCTGGAGCCAGCCAGGTACATGATGTAAGGCCGCGCATCATTGAGGTAGTACACAAGGAAAGCGCTGCACGCTGCAACACCGAGCATCCATGTTTGGGCACGGAACAATCGCCCCAACTCGTTCAGTGCCACAAAAGCCAGAATCAGCCACGGCAGGTTGGCAGCGCGCAGCAACCATTCGGAATCACCAAACAATTGCACCCACCCAAACATATAGAGGTGGTAAAGAGGCAACTGCCCATCCGAGTTGTAGTGCCCCCAAAAGGCTTTCGCCCAGGCCTGCCAGCCGGGCGCTTGCGTCAACTCCCAGGTACCAATCTCATCGGTCCAAAGGGAGCGCCCATCAATTGAAAGCGCGGACAGCAGCAGCGCCAGGAAAACTGGCGGCACCCATCGGAAGAAACGATCGCTCGTCATACCCCTGGCCTATTCGCTGGCTGACTCGAACGGGCCGGAAGAAAACGAGTAAGCAGTTGCTCGTACTGCGTCAAGATCAAGGGCCAAGTCAAACCGTTCTCGAAGCGCTCAAAACTTCCACGGCCCATGCTTTCAATCTTTCTCTCATCGGGCAACAGCTGGTCGAACAATGTGCTCAGCTCCGATTCACTGGCGAAAAAAGCGGCCGTATCTCCGGCAACCCATCGATTGAAGCGGTTGTCATGCGCAATCACCGCATTCCCCGCGCCCAAGGCCTCGACCAAGGAAGGGTTGGTGCCGCCGACTTGATGACCGTGAACATAGGCCATGCTGTGAGCCCGCAGACACTGCACAACGTGCTTGTCGTAAATGGCGCCAAGAAAGCTGACCTCTGAGCTCGCGGCCGCTTTCACCGCACGATGGTAAGGATTGGATTCACTGTAATTCCCTAAAACGGCCAAGCGAATGCCGCGCTTGCGCCTCGAAAATGCAGTCACAACTTCCAGGATGGAGTTCTCTGGCTCCGCGCGGGCAATCAGCGTGAGGTAAGCCTTGGGCTGGAGCCCCAGTGCGTGCAAAGGCTCTTCACCCGCTTCGCTGATTCGATCGGCACCGTAGGCGATGGTCGTGATCTTCTCGGGACGTACGCGTGTGCTCAGGTGCTTCTTGATCTCAGGGTGGTCCGCCACGAGATGATTGCCCAACCAGCAACCCGCCCAGTCGTTGAGCCAAAACCACAGCTTGGCCAAACCCGACCATTTGGCTCGCGACCATTCAATGCCGTCCATATTGATCACATTGGGCACGCCGCGAAGCCTCAGCAGCAAGCAGAAGACGGCCGTGTTGTAGCCCAAGGTCAAACACAGGTCGCCATGCTCCGCAGCATGACGCGTGGCCAGCCAATCGAAGGCAATCGTACTCTTCGGGCCATCACCTTGGATGGGAATGCGCACGCGCTCGACACCATTCCAAACATCCTCAAACACCGGCCCCTGCCCTTCCTCTTGGCAGTACACCACGACCCGCCAGCCTCTGGCGACCAGGAACAGCGAGAGCTGCTCAGCAAAGGTCTCGAATCCGCCATGGGCAGCCGGAACCCCGCGCGTGCCCAGAATGCGAAGTGTTGGAAGTTCCATAAGTCTATTCATCTGCGTTTGATCTGACACCGAGTTCAGCGTACAGGGCCAAAGTCGCTTCCACGTAGCCCGCACGATGAAAGCGCTGTTCAACACCCGTGCGTGCCGCGCGCCCTAGCGCCTCAACCCGACTGTCCGGCAGCGCAGCGACGCGGCTCAGCAAGCTGGCCAGTTCCGCCGAACTTCCACTCTCAAAAATCCAGCCGTTCTGACCCTCATCAATCATTTCCGGAATGCCACCCATGCGAGCACCGATCACGGGCTTACCCATCGCGAAGCTCTCAAGGACGCTCATGGGCGCGTTCTCGTACCACTCTGAAGGCAGGACAACGGCACGCGACTGCTGCACCAATCGATGAAGATCGGCTCCAGAGCGGAAGCCCAGGAACTCAGCTCGCCCACCCAATCGCGCATTCAAATCCTGAAGTGCATCTGACTCCGGGCCGGTACCTGCGAGTTTCAGTGCAACGCCAGCTTGCGCAGCCGCTCGCAAAAGGGTGGCCACACCCTTCTCCGGGGCGAGCCGACCAAAGTAGAGAAAGTAGGACCCAGGCTGATAAGCAGGTTCATAACGACCTGCATCCACGTAGTTCGGGATGTACCTCAGTTGCTCACGTGGCCAACCCCATTCATGGAGCTTTTCCAAGAAGAAACGGCTGGGCACCACCACCTTGGACAAGTGCTTACGATAGGTATTCAGGGCACCATGCAGACCACTCTCAAGTGCAACAACCGCGCTGGCCCCAAGGGAATCGCGTACACATCGATGTTTGATCACATTCAAGACAGATCCCGTCTTGCATCGCTCACAAACGCCACCGCGGTTCAACATCTTGTACGCGGGACAAGCAATCTTCAAATCATGCGCCGTCATCACCACCGGCACACCAAGCCCAGAGAGCACTGGCAGGATGGACGGTGACAGGTGGTGGTAGATGCAATGCAAATGCGCCACATCAGCAGGAAAGTCTCGCAGCAGAGACTTCAGCTTCCGTTGAGCCTCAAACGAATACACCACCTTGGTAGCCATCATCAGCTTCTGAGGCAAGGAGTAAGCCTCGCCAAACTCAAGCTCGTCGACAAAATAGCGTGACCACCGCGACACCACGTTCTTCGGGTGGTTCATCGAAAAATATGCGTTCTCCCAGCCCATCTGGCCCATCAACTCCGCATGGTCGAAATAGACCGCGTCGGAGCCCCCCCGGCGGTAGTGGTAGCTGTTGATGTTGAGCAGTTTGGGCATGTAAGAGCAAGGATGACAGGGCTAGGTGACAGCAGTGCGATCAAGAATGGACAGGCATCAAAGCCAGAGGCCAACTAAGGGCCGCGGCTGGCCAGGAACCCTCGCCTGGGCTCTGGTCCAGCCTCATCAAACTCGGTGGTCGCCACACGGGCCGGATGAATCGCAATATCAAGTTCGCGTCGCAAATACTGAAGCACGGACGGGTACAAGATCCGTTCACTGCGCACGCCTAAACGAACACCCAAGTTCCATGCAGGCACGCGTGCCAACGTCTGCAGAAATGCGGTCACCAGTCGCCGATCCAAAGTGAAGTGCAAAGAGGGTGAAATGGACGGAGGCAAACCCAAGGACAGCATGCGCAGTTCTTGTGCGTTCAACCAAGGCCGAGCCAGGCGACAGTAGAGCGACTGCAAGGACTGTGACGGGCTGCAAGCCCATGGATCCGTGAACCGATGCTGCAAGACCGGCAACAATCCGTCCAGGCGGAAGGCAGTACACCCGCGCGCGAGGGAAAGCGCATCCGCTGAGCCCGGTCGCCCCAATCGAGCGGCCCCCAGATGATCAATGTCCGCGATCAAGCTAGGGCGCTCCTGCTCCAGAAAAGCTCGAAACTCGTCCAGGGTCTGAGTGGGCCGGCACTTCAAATCGAGCATTTGCAGGTGGCTCCAATTTGGATCTCGACTTGCGGCCGCCAGGAGAGCGGCCAAGCGATCTTTTCTCGGCTCGCGCGGCGAACCAGACTCCACCGTCTGGACATTGGGGGCCAGAGCTTCCCTTGAAGGCACATCGCTGGACGCCACCCAGAGTGTGTAAGGTGCCACGCTGGTCGCAATCTCGTTCAGCTGCTCGACCTCCACCTCATCTCGCTCAAGTCCCGTCATCAGCACAAAACAAGGCGTCACGGAGGTCGGCAGGGCAACGTCAAGCGGCCCATCGAACAAAGCTTGCGGCCCTTTGGTGAGTTCTCGATAGAACGCGAGAAGCGTGTGACGCTGTGCCGTCCATGCGAAACCCAGAAACAGGGCCAGGCTTATCAACAGGGCCCACCACCACTGCAACCCCAAGGCACGCAGCATCCAGCCGGCGGCAACGCTCAGAGATAGCAGGCCCAGCGTTGTAAACGTGGACAAGAAATCGTGCTCGAAATATCGCTGAAGCGAGTTCAGAGACCGTTTCACTTGTGCGTTAGCAAACAGCAGGCCTACAGCATTGCCCAGAGGAAAACCGGCCGGCCCCAACACCGGCACCAAGACCAAGCCCAGCAGCACAGACAAAGACAGCAAAGCGTTCGTAGGCAGTAGCAACTCGTAGCGCTCAATTGTCTGAGCCAGGAGCTCCAACTGTTGGCGCTGCGTCTCCAGCGCGAGAACGACGTACAAACCGAGAAGAATCCATGCAGATTCCGCACCATACTTTTGCGCTGAGATTGCCAACAACAACTCAGGGCCGCTGACCAAGATGGGCAATGTCAAAACGGCAAGCAGCAAGAGGTTGATCTGCAAAACCAGCTGGCACAGGTAGGCTGAACGAGAAAAATCAGCACTCTGCGCAAAACGCGCGACAACGATTGGCCGGATCAGGCCCACCAAGAGCTGCGCCGGCAGATACCGCTTCACATACTCATACAAAGACTGCGCAAACCCAAACGCAGCCAAGGCGCCGAACTGAAGCACCTGCGCACCTAACAAGCGATTGGCATGCCCACCGTAAGGCAGGATGGCCAAGTGCTGCAAATACCCAGAACGAGCAAACCGATACAACTTGTGCCGGTTGATCCAGGCCCAAGAAGCAGGTAACTCGCCCTGCCCGCGGCGCAATACAAGGAAAGTCCCCCACGCCATGATCAGCACGCCGACGACGTCTCCCAGCAGCTCGGCCCAGACCACCTGCTTCAAGCCAATGTCGGTATCGCCCTGCCAGGCAAAGTACAAGAGCAGCAGCAATCGCAAAACCGCAGCAAGCGTGAACCCCGTTTGAGCCAAGGACTGATGAAGGGTGGACTCCAAACACTGCGACAAAAAGTGCCCAGCAATACGCACCAGCAGCAGAGGCAAAAACCAAAGAAACACCTCATTGGCCGCGCTGCCCACACCCAGCAGATGACTCAGCGGGTCGGCGAACGCGGCAGCGGCCAGCAGGAGCAAAGCCAGAAGACCCGTGCGCAAAAGAAAGCTGGGCCAGACCAGGCCCCGCAAAGCTTGCATGGAGCCTGTCGCGTACAGCTCTGGCACATAGCGCAAAATCAAATGAGACAGCCCCAAGCCGGTGACTGCCGTCAGAATCTCGACCAGAGCAATCAAAACCGAATACGCTGCGAAGTCTGCAATCGACAGTGCCCGTACCACCAGCACCATGCCGGCAATACCGGCAAGCGATGACAAGCCCTTGCCGAGCAGGAAATGCCAAAGGCTGCGACGAACCCGGGCACCAGCGTAAGGCGGGTTCATGGGGCCTTCATCAAGCGCTGGTAGCAAGCCAAGACCTGGCTGGCCAACAAGGGATAGCTGCGATGTTCCGCCACCCATGGCGGCCCTTTGCGTGCCATGGCTTCAGCTTCAGTTGGATGATTCAACAACTCAAGAATGGCTGCCGCGAAGGCCGAGGCTGACCAGTCGACACAAAGGCCAGCACCGCTTGAGGCCATGATTTCCGCTTGCTCGGGTTGAGTGTTGCAAACGACGGGACGCCCCAGGGCCATGTACTCCACCAGTTTGGTGGGCGAACCGGCGTTGAGAATCTGGCTTGGATAGATAGGAGACAAACATACCTTCGCTGTTGACACGATGGCTAAAGCGTCCGTCAAGGGCAAGAATCCTGTGAAGCGCACACTCGAGCTCAGGCCATGTTCGTAGAACTTGCGCTCTAGATCCAAGCGCTCCGAGGGCCGATCTCCATCACCCACGATCCATAGCTCAGCCTGGGGACGGTTGGCCTTCACCTTTTCCCAAACCTCCACCAAGAACTCAAGACGCCGTGCGGCAGCAAGGGTACCTAGATAGACAACCCGGTCCGCCTCAAGTGCACCGTCGCCAGAATGTCCAATCTGTTCTACGAGTCGAGTCGATACGCCCATGGGCACCGGCGTCATGGAGCCTTCGGAGATTCCGTAGGACGCCATGTCTTTCAGCATCTGGCGGCTCTGAACAAACACATGGTCCGCACCAGGGCAAATCAGGCGATAAAGGCACCAGAACTGCAGCTGGGCTTTCACACGCAACAGCAATCCGCGCAGGCCACCGGTGCGGCGCCCCTCTTCTTCAGCATGCTCGGGAAACGGATAAGAGCACCAATAAAAGAAGGGCACGCCCAGCAAACGCGCGACAACGAGGCCCACCAAAGACACCAGAAACTTGTCGCGACACTGGATGGCATCTGGCCGCCGCCACAATTGAGCCACCATGCATGCTGCATCTGTAACCCAATAGCCAAGACGGGTGACTGGCCCTCGTTTGGGCAGCCACGAAGGCGGAAGACTGATTCGCTGACCTAGAAAGGCACTGTCGTCACCCACCTGGTCACTGTCGGCTCGTTTCATGAACCAGTCAGTTTGCAGGCCAAGTTTGCTCAATTCAACGCCAAAGAGCTCCGCCACATCAGCGCGGTACGCCGGATACGGGTCGCAAATGCTGTAATAAATTCTCATGGGTCCGTATGCGGCAACAAAGCCGTTCCGGGTGCTGCTGGCACCTAGGACGCTGGGCTCAAGCGTTTCGTTGGATGGCGTTTTTGCCGGCTTGTCGTCGGGGCGTGACCGCAATGATGAAGCCCAAGAACAAGGCCAACATGGTCTGGAAGCCCAGGTCGAACGCGATGTAATTGCTGTGAAGCATGCTGACCATGAACATCGGCATGGCCACCATGGCCGTCGCCAAGTAGGGCTTCAATTCCCCCTGATCACACCGCTTCAGCAAACGTCGAGCATGCACCCATGCATAACTGAGCATAGCGAGCATGGCAGTAGAACCAAACAAACCAACGTCCCACAAAAGCGTGGACCAACCCGTCAATCCGATCGTGTAGCCGCGGAAATTTCTTGAGGCAAAGGTCTCTTTAGCCCCTGCAGCAGGAGGCGCAGATTGCAAAGGCCCATGACCAAACAATGCGCCTTTGAGGTCGCCGCGGGCGACATGCTCTTTCCACCAAAAACTGTAGACCGTGCTGCGATTCAGTCGACCGCTTCCATAGTCCTTATTGCCAATGTTGTAGGCCAAAGCTTCGTCCACATAGGCCTGGACCGATGCCGATCGCTGAGCGTCGGCCCCCGGAAGATTGGCGTAAACCACCACCACCAGAACCAACACACCCAGCAAACCACCAAAGCCCAGCAACGCAGCGAAGGGACGCTCGAAAATCGCGCGAGGGAACAACAAAAACAACCCGAATGGAATCAAGACCAAGGACAGCTTGGCCTCGGAAAACAGCATGGGCATGAAAGCAATGAACGAGCAAAACAAAGTGCTCGACAACTTGGCCTTGCCAAATTTCCATCGCGCAAAGAAAAACACAATGGCAAGTGCCGCCAGGATGGCGAGATCGTTGCTTCGGCCCCCGCCGACCATGGAGCCACCAAAAGTGCCGGCCACAACGTCAATCGCCACGACAAAGTGCTCGGCAGCCGCTTGGCTGGAACGCTTAGGAACCAGCACCAAATACTGATGCAGGACGAATGGCATCTGGATCAGCGAGAGACCCGCCAAAAGTGAGATGAAGCGGCTGGCTTGGCGATGGGAATAATCAAACAAGGCCAAAGCGCAGATCAGGCCCCACATCTGGAAATAGTTCTTGAACGCCACCACCGCGTCGGACGCACTCATGCCCACAGACATTGCTGCGGCGACGGTGCAGAAAACAAAACTCATGCACAGCACTGCCAACCTTGCCACTCCGGGGTCGGTACTGCCTGGTGGATGACTGCTGCCAAGATAGCGAAGCGCCGCGATCAACACGAGACTCAGGGACAGCAGGGAGAACACCCATCGGATGGCCTGAAATCCGGGCAAATACAACTCGACCAGGCCGGCTATCGACAAGGCACCAATCGCCGCCACCCAAACAGCCACACGGGGCTTCGCCAAGACCGCGCCCGCCAACACCAAGCAGGCCAAACCAATGACGGGCAGGTAAGCGGAAAGTCCCAGCAGAGCGCCCAGCAAGAATCCGACAAACAAGAAACCCGCCACCAGCACGTAGCGGGACATGGGCCCAGGAAACCAGGGACGGGAAAACTGTGGAATGCGGAGTCGGAATGCCGTCATGGTGATCGTCGAGTTCACTGGATTCACCAAGAACGCAAGTGCCTCGACCCGTATGTGAGTTACTGCGACAAACCGGCCAAGCGCCGGCGGTGCGCAGGCGTCATCGCTGAAACCAATTCATTGACAAATCGGTCCTGCAACTGGAAGGCTGCCGACGTGTCGCGATCAATCGAGGACACTCGGAACAGCAAGCCGTCCACGATGACACCCTTCATCCCGTAGCCGATCTCGATGAACTTTTTATCCAAACCGCCGAGGGTGGCGCGATCACCGATCACAGTCCAATAGGTCACCGGCTCAAAGCGCTGACCGCCGAAGCTGGTTTCCAAGCGTCGAACTGGAATCTGGCCCTCAGCGACCTGGATGGCGTCGATGCGCTTGCTCTTGAGTTGAAACCCCTGCGCCGGGTAGCAAACTTCGGGGTAGTGGAGCTGCATCGCATCACGCTGATCCTCACCGTAAGCTATCGACAACATCACTCGCTGCCCCCGACCGTTGACATACGTCCGAGAAAGCGTCTGGCTGTACAGCGCCTTCAACTGAGCTTCCTGTTGCGGATTGACGATGCCGGAGAAAGTGGCCGTGTCCAGCCGCCACTCACCGAACTGCTTGGGAACGAATGCTTCCAGGTCCATAGACCCATGCATGGCCGCCAAGCGGTGGGTGGGGGTGATGATCCATGCCAGCACTGCCGCCATGACCATGACCAGAAGAGCCAAAACTGCTCTTTTTTGCTCCAAACGCAAAGAGGATGGAGTCGTCATGCAGCCCTCCGCTGCTCGACACGAGCCAACACCAGGCGAAGCAGGGTGTCCGCACCAATGATCAACATGAGTGCGCTCATGAACAGCACCATGCCCGCGAAGCCATGGAGGAAACCCTGCCCAGCCTCATCGCCCAAATAAAAAGTCACCAGAGTCAGCACGATCACCCGAATGACGTTGGCAGTGAAACTGATGGGCACAATCAAAATCGCCAAGGTCACATTGCGCGCCAGCGAGGCATGTTTGACCATGTTGAGATAGAGCAGTCCCAAGGCTTCCAAAGTGAAAAGTGTGTGCATGCCAGCACAGGCATCGGCCACCAACAGCTGATAGGGGCCAATCTGCAGGATGACACCAGTGCGGCTGACGGGGTAGCCCGCTGCATAGAGCGCGGCCTCTGCAACGTAGGAAACAGCCATCTTCATCGGCTGCGTCATTGCATCCACCACGGCGCCGGGCAGGGGGATCATGAAAAACAGAAAGAACAGCGCGAACCCGACCAGACGCAAATGGCGGGCACCTCGAAGCAACAGGACGATGCCAATCAAGACTCCGATAGCAGAGCCCACCTCGAAAATCCAGATGCCCTGCGACCTCCCCAAGGCATAAGCCAGGCCGCTGACTACCAACAGAGGCCACGCCCACAGAGGCCGGGGCTGCGCGTGCTCCGGCGAGATCAAGTCCGGCCAGCGCTTGTAGATCAGCCAGCAGGCAATCGCCAGCACAATGGGGCCGTGCCCCTGATCGTCCGTCGACCACAAGCCGTTGAACAGGCTGTACAAGGTCGGTCCGTACAGCACGAGAAGACCCGCACCCGCAATCAACCAGGGGGTGATCAGGGCGCGACCGTCCACCACGGCCTGAGGGTCGGTTGGCGAGACGACAGACATCTCAATACTCGTTGATGATCACACCGGCGAGCTTTGCTGGCGTGTGACCCAAGGTCTCGACCAACTCCCGAACTTTGGCGACACGACTCTCACCTTGGCGAGCGATGGCAATGGCTGCACCGCAGCGTGCCGCAATCACGGCGTAATCCGCACCCAGCTCAGCAGCCGGCGTGTCAACAATGACGTAGTCGAACTTCGACACGAGCTCCTTCATCAACAAGGCGAACGCAGGCCTCTCGGCAAGTTCAAGCGGGTTCGGTGGCAAGGTGCCAACCGGCATCACGAACAAACTGGGCAGATCCGCCACCGGTTGAATCACGTTGCTCTCCACGCGGCCCGACAAGATGCCAGACAAACCAGAGCCAGACTCCAAAGCGAAGACCTCATGAAGGCGAGGATTTCGCATATCGGCATCGACCAAAAGGGTGCGCCCACCAAGTTGGCTGAATGCCACCGCCAAATTGGCAGCGAAGAAGGTCTTGCCATCACCAGACTCTGGGCTCACCACGGCTATGGCTCGGCGCGCCTCATCTGCATTGAACAACTGCATATTGATTTGGCTGCGCAGCGCACGAAACGCCTCAGCTTGCGCGCCAAAAGGCTGGCAGGACACCACCAACTCGTCGCCCAGCGGCTTTGCACTGCCGGCTGCGTAGGGGTAGTGGAATTGTTGACTCAAGGCCCACAACACATCCTCACCCTTGGCTAGTCCGAGGGCAATCGCCGCTTCACCAAACTTCACGCCATGGCTCTTCTGATGGGCCAGGATGCGCTCGACTTGCTCGGCACTCAGATTGTTGGCTTCGGCAATGATGTGGCCGATAGCTCGATCCTGAGGTGCCTGGGCTTCGCTGCTACGTGCTTCCTCGAACGCGCGAGGGCTTTCATTCAACGCTGACATAGTGTGTGCTGCTTATTTGGAAAGTGTCGCTTGACCAATGAGACGTTGCTGCCGTTGCGCAAATCCGAGGCGACCTGCTGCGGTCGACTTGGGGCGCCCTGGCAACACGCCGATCAAATTGACACCCACCAAGGCTGTGATGTCGGCACCGCTACGCACACGTCGATCAGAGAACTCGGCGGCGAGGACGGCGCCCACCCCCATGAGTAGCCCCACAAACAGTGCCAGGATGGAATTCAGGAACACTTTGGGAGACGAGTGCTCAAGAGGTGCTGAAGCCGTGTTCAGGATGCTCACATTGCTCAAGGTTGCTTGACTCTCGAGACTCGTTTGATTGCGGCGCGACACCACAACTTCGAACGCACGCTGTGCATTTTCAACATCGCGCAGGAATAGCAAGCCTTCGTCGCGCACCTGCTTCATCTGCAAGATCTTCGCGCGCTGCACCTCGAGTTCATGGCGCGTCTGCGCTTCACGTTGACGGCTGATGGTGCTGCTCACTCCGACTCCAGCCGACAGGCGCTTCACTTCGGAATCCAGACGCGCCTTCAGCTCAGCGATGCTGGCCGACAGTTCAACCACCTGCGGGTTCTTTTCCCCCAGACGCGAGCTCAGCTCCTGAAAACGAGCCTCCTGACGAGACAGATCTGCGCGCAGGGTTGCGACCACCATGTTATTCGTGATCTCCTGCATCTTGTCCGCTGAGCCCGAATTCGCTTGAGCCTGGCGGCTTGTTGCCTCGCTGGCCAAAGACTGCAAAGCCACCAATTGGCTGGACAACTCGTTCAAGCGCTGGTTTTCAACATCCATGCGCTCGTCGGTCATCACCACGCCCTTGTCGCGCTGAAATGCACTGAGCTTGGCCTGCGCCGCCTCCAGAGCCTCACGGGCTTCCTTGACTCGCAACTCGAAGAACGCGCTGTACTGTTTGGCCGGATCGACGCGCAGATCCAGCGCAGTTTCGATGTAAGCCTGGACGAAAGCGTTCACCAAGCCCGCTGCAAACTTCGGATCAGCGGCGCGATAGCTGACATTGATCACACTGGATTCACGCGACGGCTTGACGTCCAACTCTTTCTGAAAGGTCTCGACCAGCCAGGTCTCGATATCACCGTCAGCCGTACGCTCCTTCTCCCACTGCTGCCGGATCTGAGGGTTCTCTGCAAGCTTCAAGTTGCGCACCACTTTGCGAGCGACACGGTCACTGGTCAGGATGTCAGCCTGAGTCGCCATGATGGCCGGGGTCATCATGGCCGAATATCCAGTGGCGGAAAGAGGATCAGGTTTGACATCCACCACCACGCTCGCCACCGCGGTGTAACGCTTGGGCAAGATCAGGCTGAGCAAGATGGCCGGTACCAGCACCGAAATCAACACCGCCAAGAAGAGCTTCTTGCGGGCCGCCAGAATGGAAAGAAACTGTTTAAAGGTCATGACGGCTCTCGATCAGAACAAGCTCTCTTTGACGTACACAACATCCCCGTCCTTCAAGCCCTCGTCCATCGGGAGCTGCAAGACTTCGACCTTGCCTTCGGCATTCTTGCGGTGCACGCGGATGCCTTTTTCGGTGCCGC